>JAICGL010000321.1 GCA_025923175.1 Acidimicrobiia bacterium | reverse complement strand
GGCGATGGCGGCGGTGCTATCGGCCCGAGGACCGGCGCTTGTCTCGCATGTCAGTGCCGCTTACCTCCACGGATTCGAGCGGGTTCAGGAGCCGATCAGGGTGGAAATCACGGTGCCGCGGCATCGGCGGCCCAGGGCTCGATCGGATATCAAGATCCACGAGTCCCTGGCGTTCGATCTCGCCGAGCCGACAGTGCGAAATGGAATTCCGGTCACCGGTGTGGCCAGGACCATCCTCGACTGCGCACCGATGTTCCAGAAGCCCATCCGGTTGCTGGACGACGCGCTCCGGCGGCGGATCGTCACCTGGGACGAACTCTGGGGGTGCTACCTCTCGCACAATGTCGTCGGCCGATATGTCAGGCCATTTCGGCAGATCCTGCTCGAACGGGACGGGAACACTCCGCCGGGGGGCGAGTTCGCTCGGAGGATGGCGGACATGTTGACCAGCGCCGGCGTACCTGCACCGGTCTTCGAGCACCGAGTCGTCGTCGGGGGCCACGAGTACTACCTCGATCTCGCTTGGCCCGACCGGATGGTGGCCGTCGAGTGCAACGACGCTGGCAGCCACAACACGCCGAAGGCGTTCCGCCGAGATCCGATGAAGCGAAACCGCTGCGAGGGAGCTGGCTGGCTCTACCTCGAGTTCACCTGGTGGGACATGGTCCACAACTCCACCGAGGTTCTCGCCCAAGTGAACGCTGCGCTCGCCCTTCGGGCCTGACCCCCCGGCGTTCCGCTCGCGGCTACGCCTCGGCGGCGCGCTTGATGGCGGCGAGGGTCTCGGGGATGCCCGCCTTCGCCTTCTCGTGTCGATCGGCGATCTCGGCGTCGGCGTCGTCGCCGAACCGCTCGCGGAACATCTCCATCCCGCTCGGAAGGAATTCCCACGTCTCGGTGAGTTCGGTGCCGCCGTCGATCGGGGTGAACGTGTAGCCCCAGCGGGCAATGAACCCCCGCACGACCCACGCGAACTCGCGGCCGGGGTCGGCTGCCACCACCTCGCTACGCGTCTCCCACGTGCGCTCGGGCAGCACGTTACGGCCGGTGAACCAGGCGCCCACCCGCGGCCCGCCCCCATCGTCCCACCAGCACTCCCTGCAGATCGGGCTCCACTCCCCCATGCGCGTGATGTCGGAGACCATCGCGTAGAGCTCGTCAGGCGGGCAGGCGACGATGACTGAGCCTGAGTGCGTCAGCGAGTCCATGGGCAACAGCTTGCCCCAATGCGTCCCTGCTCGCTGCGGGCCTCCGAGCGGGTCGTCCGTAAACTCCGGCGCATGATTGATCCGGGCACGATCTTGCGGGTGGACGGGAAGGTTGCCTTGGTGACGGGGGCGACCAGGGGGATCGGGCGGGCGATTGCGGAGTCGCTGGTGGCGGCGGGGGCCGCCGTGTGTGTCACCGCCCGCAAGCAGGACGAGCTCGACGAGACCGTCACGACCCTGCGGGCGGCCGGGGCCCAGGCCACGGCGTTCGCGGGGTCGGCCAGCAACCCTGAGGCGGTGGAGGCCGGGGTGGCGCACTGCGTGGCCGAGCTGGGCGGGCTCGACATCCTGGTCAACAACGCCGCCACCAATCCGGTGTTCGGGCCCGTGGTGACGGCCGAGCCCGGCGCCGTGGCGAAGACGTGGCAGACGAACCAGGAAGGACCGTTGCGCTATATCCAGGCGGCCTGGGCCGCCCACATGGCCGAGAAGGGCGGGGTCATCCTCAACATCTCCTCCGTTGGGGGCATCAAGCCGACTCCGGGGATCGGCGTCTACAACATCTCGAAGGCGGCACTCATCCACATGACCCGCCAGCTGGCCATCGAACTGGCGCCCACCGTGCGGATCAACGCTCTGGCCCCCGGCCTCATCAAGACCTCGTTCTCGAAGGCCCTCTACGAGAGCGACGAGACGAGCAGCGCCGCCCGCCAGCCGATGGGCCGGCTGGGCACACCCGACGACGTCGCCGCTGCCGCCCTCTTCCTGCTGTCGGACGCCTCGTCGTGGATGACCGGCGAGGTCGTCGTCGTGGACGGCGGAGGAGCCCTTACCTGGCCTTCCTGAGCGCCGGGTGCGGCACGAGGACGCCCTTCCCCGAGCCGTTGCCGTTGCCGTTGGCCATGCGCCGGTCGAGATAGGCGGCAATCGCCTCGTAGAGGGTGTCGCCCACCATGCCCCGCAGTTCGGGCTCGAGGCTCCGGTAGACCGGCTCGGTGCCGGTGAAGGCTTCAGGCGCCTCGGTGCACCACCAGGCGAACTCGTCGCCGCCGGCGCCCCAACCCGAGCGGGCGAACTCCGACAGGGTGGTGGTCACCGTGCCGTCGCTCTCCTCCTTGTCCTCCTTGCGGAGGGGAAGCTGCCAGCACACGTCGGGCTTTGTGGCCATGAAGTGGACGCCCTGGCGCAGGGCCAGCAGGTGAAGGGCGCAGCCGGCCCCGGCTGGGAACCCCGGTCGGTTGAGGAAGATGCAGGCGCCGTCCACCAGCCTGGTGCGCCAGCCGCCCGACTGCAGGCGGGCTGTGACACCCCTCCGGGCTCCGGCGGCGCTGTGCTGCCACTCGTCGGCCCGCAGGTCGGTGGCCGCTGCCACCACCCGGTCCCGGTCGTCCTCATCGGAGAAGTGGGCCCCGTAGGAGCAACACCCCTGCTCCATCTCCGGGGTGGGGGCCGTGAGCACGCCCTGGCAGCCGCAGCCGAAGACGCAGCGCCACGGCGAGGTCAGCCAGGTGACGTCGACCATCCACCGCCGGTTGGAGTCGTCAGGGTCGCGGAAGGTGGCCCATTCCCGATCCGGTGCCAGCAACATGGACCTAAAGGGTAGGCCGAAGGGCCCGGAACTCAGCGGTACCGATCCAATACGATCCTTCGTAACTTTCGATAACAAAAACAACAGTATAAACTCTGTTGACTTTGGCGAAGAGCCTACGGATCGGGGGCCACGAAATGAAGCCGTCCAAGCTGCGGATCCTCTGCGGATCTGCCACCGCCGCGCTGCTACTCGTGGGGCCAGTCGTCATCAACGACGCCTATGCCGCGCCGGAGCCTCCGAAGGAGGCCGCACCCGGGGGTGGGGGTGATCCCTGCAAGGGCGATCCCAACTGCAGTTCGGGCGGGGCGACAGCCCCGAGCGGCGGCGCCTACCAGGGCAGCCAGCCCAGCGGCAGTGGCGCTGGCCAGCCCGCCAGCCCCCCGCCCAGCGGTGGTCAGGCTGGCGGTGGTCAGGCCGGCGGTGGTCAGGCTGGCGGTGGCCAGGCTGGCGGTGGTCAGCCCAGCAGCCCCCCGCCGAGCAGCGGGGGTTCGGGGTCTGGCTCGGGCAGCACGGGCTCCGGGTCGTCGACCGGCAGCGCCGGGCAGAACTGCGACACGACCACTTCGGCTTACGCCGCAGACTCCGGCGGATCCGGTTCCGGCTCCAAGGGGGGCAACTCTGGGTCCCCCCCGAGCTCGGGCGGCTCCGGATCTACGGGCAGCGGGAGCAGTAGCGGCAGCGGCTCGGCGTCGGGTTCCGGCGCTTCAGACCAGAACTGCAACCAGGGCGGCTCGTCGACTGGCGGCGGCACCGGTTCGGGCGGAACCGACAGTGGGTCGAGCGACAGCGGGTCGAGCGACAGCGGGTCGAGCGACAGCGGCTCCAAGGACAAGGGCAAGAGCAGCAAGGAGAAGGGCAAGAGCAGCAAGGAGAAGGGCAAGGGCAAGCCGAAGGCGAAGGGCGCCAAGACCAAGACCAACGCCCAGAACGTCGTCGACGGCACGGTCCTCAAGGACGCCAAGCCGAAGAACCACGACGACTCCGCCGACAACGCCGGCGCTGACAACACCGACGACGGCGAAGAGAAGTCCGCCAAGAGCGACAAGAAGTCAGACGCCGGCAAGCAGAAGTCCGACGACAAGAAGTCCGACGAGTCGGCCAAGAAGTCAGACGGCGCCGGTAAGAAGTCTGACGACGACAAGAAGTCCGAAAGCGCCGCTGGCTCCTCCGGCAGCGACACTGACGGTGACAGCGTCGACTCCTCCGACGACTCCGGCACCGATCCTCGCCACAACGACCCGCCCAAGAAGGCCGACGCCGCCTGCAAGTCCGACGGGAGCCCCAAGCGGGTCGACGAGAAGGAGTGCGCCAGCGACGGCACCAAGAAGGGCGGCAAGGACACCGGTAAGGGCTCCGGCAAGGACACCGGTAAGGGCAAGGGCGACAAGCCCAAGAAGGGCGACGGAGAAGAAGGCGGCGACCCCTGCGAGAACGGCGGCAAGGGCTGGATGAACAAGGTCAACTGCGCCCTGCGACCGAGCCCGGAGGAGTAACACTCCCGCAGTCCTCTCCCCATCCGCCGTAGCGTGTTTGGCCATGACCGGCCACGAAGTGATCGTCGAGCGGCTCCAGGCCATCGAAGAGGAGTTGCGGGACCTGGCCTACGACCGACTCCGCGACGCAGCCGACTCGCCCGAACTCCTGGCCGAGGAGCGTCGCATCCACCAGGCGAGACGGGCCATCGAGAAAGCGATCCGCATCCTCAGCCCCGGTAGCCGAGATCCTGACCTCGACTGACCGGGTGGGGCCGAGCCGGTCAGCTGCCCCTGTTCGTTAGTTGCGGCACTTGGACGACGGGGCGCCCGGGCGGGGATCCTCGACCCGGCGGATCCGGTCGTTGTAGGTGTCGGCCACGAAAAGATGACCGGCGGGGCCGATGGCGACGCCGCGGGGCTCGAACATCCGGGCCACCGTGGCCGGGCCGCCGTCCCCCCCGAAGCCGTGCCGGCCGCAGCCTGCGACAGTCGAGATCACTCCGGCGGAATCCACCATGCGGATCCGGGCGTTCATGCTGTCGGCGATGAACAGGTTGCCCCGGCCGTCCGTCGCCACGCCACGGGGGTTTCTGAGCTGCGCCGAGGGAGCCCGGCCTCCGTCGCCGGCGTAGCCGGGGGCCCCGGTGCCGGCCACGGTCGTCACCACCCCGGAGGGGTCGATCCGCCGGATCCTGTGGTTGTTGTCGTCGGCCACGTAGAGGTTGCCCCCGCTGTCGCCGGCCACGCCACGGGGCCCGTCGAACTGGGCGGCCTGGGCCGGCCCGCCGTCACCCGAGTAGCCAGGCACGCCGGTGCCGGCGATGGTGCTGATGGTGCCGGAGCGGTCGATCCGGCGGATCCGTTCGTTGCCGGAGTCGGCGATGAAGAGGTCGCCCGACGGCGACGCCCAGACGGCCTTCGG
>JAICGL010000320.1 GCA_025923175.1 Acidimicrobiia bacterium | reverse complement strand
GACGCCGTCGGTCTGCTTGATCTGCTCGATCGTGCCCCAGGCCCGCTCGTACTGGGCCCGCTTCTTGGACAGGATCAGCCGGCCTTCCTTGTCCTCCTTCTGGAGGACGAGCGCCTCGATCACGTCGCCGGTGGCGACGACCTCGTGGGGGTCGACGTCGTGGCGGATGGACAGCTCGCGGTTGGGAATGACCCCTTCCGACTTGTAGCCGATGTCGAGGAGGACCTCGTCCTTGTCGACCTTCACCACGGTGCCGGTGACGATGTCGCCTTCGTCGAACTCGACGATCGTCCCGGAGATGGCGTCGGCGAACGACATGCCGCCGAGGTCGTCGCTCACGACCTGCAGCGGCTGGTACTCGCCGTCGGCATCAGTGCCACCAAAGGTTGGCGCTCCGCCGCTGGGCGCGTCATCAGTGGGCGGTGCGGCCGGAGCCGGAGCGGGATCCGAGGGAGCCGGTGCGGCCGGCGCCTCTTCCGCTTCCGTGGCAGCCGGGGCTCCCGGTGTGGTGCTCTCGGGGCCAGCGACCTCGGGGGCGGGGGTGGCGCTCGGACCTTCCTGCTCAAACATCGGTTGCCTACTCCTTGCCGGACACTGCCGTGAATCGTCCCGTTTCGCCCTGACCGTCATGGCGCGCTGGGCGCGGCGACGGATGTCACCGGAGCGTCAGCGTAGCCGGTTCTCGTCACCCCGCCCATTGAGGCGGCCGCGGACGGTTTCGACCGGCAGTTACTCCCCCCGCCCGGCCAGTGCGGACCACAGGCAAACCGCCGTGTAAGCGACGACGACCGACCAGAAGAGCACGTCGCCGGGGCGGTCGAGGTAGCGGTCGAAACCGGCCCCGAGGCCGACGGCCAGCGGGATCGTCACGAGGATCTGGCGGCTTGGGCTGTATTGGAGGACGCCCCGGTGCTCGAGGACGAACTCAATGACGGCGGGGAGCGGCAGGGCCACGAGCGCCATCACCTGGGTCGGCCCCGACCAGCCCGTCGCCTGGGCCACGACGAGCACCAGGAACGCGAGCGGGTAGAGCACGAGACAGCGCCGGCAGACCTGCCGTCCGGCCACGAGGACGCAGCGGTCGTAGCCGCCCGGATCGTGGTGCGCGAGCCACAATCGACGTCAGCCTTTCGCGTCGGCCCACGTGGACCCGGTGGCGATGTCCACTCTGAGAGGCACCTCGAGCGTGACCACCGACTCCATCACCCGGCGCACCAGCTCGGCGGCAGCTTCGTGCTCGTCGAACGGCACCTCGAGGACCACCTCGTCATGGACCGTCATCACCATGCGGGACCGCATTCCCCGCTCTTCCAGCTCGGCGTCGAGGTTGACCATGGCCAGCTTGAAGATGTCGGCCGCTCCGCCCTGGACCGGCGCGTTCTGGGCCATCCGCTCCCCCATCTGGCGGATCCGGAAGTTGTCGGAGGACAGCTCGGGGAGGAGGCGCCGACGCCCCATCAGCGTGGTCGTGTAACCCCGTGACCGGGCATCCTTCACCGTTGTCTCCATGAACGACTTCACGTTCGGGAAGGAGGCGAAGTAGGCGTCGAGGATCTCCTTGGCCTGGTCGGTCGGGATGTCCATCCGCTGGCCGAGGCCGTAGGCCTCCATGCCGTAGGCCAGCCCGTAGTTGACGACCTTCGCGAAGCGGCGCTGGAAGGGCGCCACCTCCTCCTCGGCGACGCCGAACACCTTGGCCGCCGTGGTCGTGTGCACGTCGGCGTCGCGCTGGAAGGCCTCGATCAGCCCCGGGTCATGGGCCAGGTGCGCCAGGAGCCGCAGCTCGATCTGTGAATAGTCGGCCATCAGCAGCTCGCAGCCCTCGGCCGGGATGAAGGCCCGGCGGAACTCCCGGCCCCCCGGCGTGCGCAGGGGAATGTTCTGCAGGTTCGGCGAGTCGGACGAGATCCGGCCGGTGGTGGCCACTGTCTGGTTGAGGATGCCGTGGATCCGCCCGTCCGGCCCGACCAGCGGCGGCAGGGAGTCGGCATAGGTGTTGCGGAGCTTCTCCACCTCCCGGAAGCGGAGGAGCTCCTCCACGATCGGGTGGTCGGCGGCCATCTTCTGGAGGGAGTCGGCGTCGGTCGAGGGGCCGGTCTTCGTCTTCTTGACCGGCGTCAGCCCGAGCTTCTCGAAGAGGATCCGGCGGAGCTGGGGAACGGAGTTGACGGCAAACTGCTCGCCGGCGGCGGCGTGGATGCGGGCCTCGAGCTCGCCGCACTCCTTGGTCAGCTCGACCGACAGCTCCCGGAGAAACTCGACGTCGATGCGGACGCCGGCCTCCTCCATGCGGGCCAGCACGCGCACCAGAGGCCGCTCCACTGTCCGGTAGAGCTCGGTCAGCTCCCTGGCCTCGAGACCCTCCTCGAGGGCGACGGCGAGACGGTGGACGGCCGCGGCGCGCCGGCCCGCCTCCTCGACGCCGGAGTTGCCGTCGAGGTCGAGCTGGCCCTCGGCGGCCGCTGTGCCGGCGGAGACGTCGAGCGAGAGGTAGCGGCGGGCGAGCTCGGGCAGCTCGTAGGCCGTCTCCGCGGGGTCGAGCAGGTAGGCGGCGATGACGGTGTCGAGATCGAGGGTGCGGACATCGATCACCTGGCCTCCCGGGAGGCGGCGCAGGCCGTGCGTCAGCTCCTTGACCCGGTGGCCGACAAGCGGCGGCCCGCCCGCCCCCACCAGGTTGGCGAGGGCGTCGACCACCGCCGGCGCCTCCAGGACATGGGCCGGAAGGTACGTGGCGCTGTTGTCGTCGCTCGCCACCGCCAGGCCCAGGAGGTCGCTGCGGCCGACGGTGCCCGAGAACCGGGGTTCCAGGACGTACCGCCCACCGGCCGACTGCACGCCGGCCAGGAACGAGGCCGCCTCCCCGACGTCGCCGAGGTTCGCCACCACGCATTCGAGCTTGTCGGTCTCCGCCGGGGGCGCCGCCTCCCCCATCGCCATCGGCAACCGGGCGAACAGAGACCGGAACTCGAGCTGGTTGAACAGGGTCCGCACGGCCTCCGGGTCCCAGGCGCCCTGGCGGAGTTCGGCCGGCGCGAACTCCAGCTCCACATCCCGGCGCAGGTACGTCATCGTCCGGTTGAGCAGCACCCGGTCCTTGTGCTCGCCGAGGTTCTGGCGCTGCTTGGGCGGCAGCTCGTCGAGATGCTCGAAGACGGCGTCGAGATCGCCGTACTTCACGATGAGAGCAGCCGCCGTCTTCTCGCCGATGCCGGGCACGCCGGGCAGGTTGTCGCTGTTGTCACCCCGGAGCGCGGCGTACTGCGGGTACTGGCGGGCCGTCACGCCGAGGTAGCGCTCGACGATCCCCGCCTCGTCGTAGAGGACGTAGTCGGAGACGCCGCGCCGGTTGTAGAGGACCTTGATGTGCGGGTCCTCGATGAGCTGGAAGGCGTCACGGTCGCCGGTCACGACGATCACGTCGAGGCCCTCGGCGGCGGCCTGCGTGGCCAGCGTGGCGATCACGTCGTCGGCTTCCACGCCCTCGACGCAGAGCTGCGGGACCTGCATGGTGTCCAGCACTTCCCGGATGAGCGGCATCTGGGAGGCGAACAGGCTCGGTGTCTCCTTGCGGCCGGCCTTGTACTCCGGGTCGAGGTCGTAGCGGAAGGTGCGGGCCGGAGCGTCGAACGCCACCGCCAGGTACTCCGGTTTCTCCTCGGACATCAGCTTCACGAGCATCGAAGTGAACCCGAAGACGGCGTTGGTCACCGTCCCGGCCTTGGTGGCCAGGTCGGTCGGCAGTGCATAGAAAGCCCGGTAGGCCAACGAATGACCATCGAGCAGAACGAGTGTCGCCATTCCCGGCATCGTAGGTGCCGGGACCCCTCTCAGCTGTCGGGACGGCTGAGCACGGCCAGCGCCTCGTCGGCGTGCTTGGCCATGTCGACTTCGGAGCTGATCTGGGTCAGCAGCAGCCCGTCAGTACCGACGACGAAGGTCGCCCGCCGGTTGAACAGCGGCCCGGGTCGCTTGACGCCGTACATGCGGGCCACCACCCGTTCGGGGTCCGAGAGCAGCGGGAAGTCGAAGCCGTGCTTCTCCGAGAACTGCCGCTGGCGGTCGATCGGATCGGCGCTGATCCCGAGGCGGGTGGCGCCGACGGCGGCGAACTCCGCTTCGAGGTCGCGGAAGTGGCAGCTCTCCTTGGTGCATCCCGGTGTCATTGCCCGGGGGTAGAAGAACAGGACCACCGGACCCCGCTTCAGCTCCTCGGACAGGCGGACCGGCCGCCCGTCCTGGGCGGACAATTCGAAGTCGGGGACGGGCTCACCGGGGCGCATACGGTCAGTAAGTAAACACCGGAAGCCTGAGAGGAAACCGAATCTCCTGAAAAACCCGAAAACCCTCCCCGGTTCGGGCGGGGGGCGCCCCGGCCAGGGAGGGTTTCAGGTGAGTCAGGAGCACCTTCGAGATCATCTTAGGGTGCCCTAATAAACCGTGTCAAGCGGAAGAAAGACATTCATGCGATCTCCAGTGCCGCGCCAGACATTTCCTCGGTACCATGGGATCCATGGCCGACACGATGCACCCTCCGGTCGATGAGTACCTCGAAGCGATCCTCGAACTCGAAGAGGAAGGTGCGCGCGTCATCCAGGCCCGCCTGGCGGACCGTCTGGGAGTTTCGGCTCCTTCGGTCTCCGAGATGGTCCGTCGCCTCCGAGCGGAGGGCTACCTCGAAGTCAGCGGCGACCGCACCCTCACGCTGACGCAGAAGGGGCGCGACTGGGCGACGACGATCGTCCGCCGGCACCGTCTGGCTGAACGCCTGCTGACCGACCTGTTGGGCCTCCCATGGCACCGCGCCCATATCGAGGCGTGCCGTTGGGAGCACGTGATCTCGTCCGAGGTGGAGGAGCTGATCCGGGCCAAGCTCGACAACCCGCTCACCTGCCCCCACGGCAACCCGATCCCCGGCGCCGGCGCGCCGGAGGTCGAAGTCGTGCTCCTGTCGGAGACGCAGGCAGGCGACGCCATCCGGCTGGAGCGGGTCAGCGAGGAGCTCGAGATCGACCACGACGCCCTCGTGTACCTCGACGACCACGGCTTCGTCCCCGGCGTGATGGGCAAGGTGTCGACGGTGGCGCCCGACCAGACCCGGGTCGTGACGATCGCCGGCGACCAGACGATCGCCGTCGGTTCCGCCATCGCCAACAGCCTCTACGTTTCCCTGCAGCCGGCGTAATCCCGGCCTAGATTTCTCCG
>JAICGL010000319.1 GCA_025923175.1 Acidimicrobiia bacterium | reverse complement strand
GCCGACTTCGCCCTCTACGACGCCAAGCGGGCCGGGCGAGCCTGCGTGCGGCAGTTCGCCGGCGACGGCAGCGTGCAGAGCTCGTAGCGTTCGCCCTCAGAGATCGAGGGTGAAGCACAGCCCCCGGATGTCGCCCCACATCTGATCGTTTTCAGGGGCCCGGCGGAACCCGAGCCGCTCGTAGATGCGGTGGGCGGTGGTCATCCACTCGGTCGAGCCGATGACCATGCGCCGGCAGCCGGCCGCCCGTGCGCGCTCGAGGCATTCCGCCACCAGCCGTGGCCCGACACCCCGACCCTGAACGGCAGGATCGACGGCCAGCATCCGGAAGCCGCAGTCGCCGTCGACGTCGGGGTCCCACTCGAAGTACGGCCCGCCGCCGATGGTGAGCGTGACCGATCCGAGCAGGCGGCGCTCCGGGGCGGGTGGAACCTCGTTGCCCGCGACGACGGCGGCGGTGACGGCGGCCGGGTTCGGAAGGTCGTCTTCGGCTACCAGGACGAGGGTGTTCTCCGCCTTGGCCCGGCTCTCGACGTCGGCCAGGTGACCCGCATAATCGTCGCCCACCCACATGTCGAGCGCCCGGTAGGCATCCAGCGTCAGCCGGGCAATCTCTTCGAAGTCTTCCTTCGTTGCCTCGCGGATGCGCATCGGCGGGGAAACTAGTGGCCCGTGCCCCACCGCCCGACCCGACCCGGCCGGCACCCCGCCGACCGGGAGATCCTCCGCCTCGCCGTGCCGGCGCTCGGCTCGCTGGCCGCCGAGCCGCTTTACATCCTCGTCGACACCGCGGTGGTCGGGCACCTGGGGACACCCCAGCTCGGCGGTCTCGCCGTCGCCGGCACCGTGCTCACAACCGCCTTCACCGTGTTCAACTTTCTGTCCTACGGCACCACGGCAGCTGTCGCCCGCGCGGCCGGCGCGGGGAAGTCGGAACAGACCGCCCACAACGCCGTGCAGAGTCTGTGGCTGGCGCTCATCATCGGCCTGGCGCTGGCGTTGGGCGGGCTGCTCGGAGCGCCGCTGCTCGTCAACCTGATGGGCCCGTCGGCGGTGGTGCGGCCCCATGCACTGCTGTACCTGCGGATCGCCTCGCTGGGAATGGTGCCGGTCATGCTGGCCCTGGTCGGCGTCGGCTACCTGCGGGGCCTCCAGGACACCGTGACGCCGCTCCGGATCGCCCTCCTCGCCAACCTGGCCAACCTCGTCTTCGAACTCGTGGCCATCTACGGCCTGGGGATGGGGCTGGCGGCTTCGGCCTGGGCCACCAACATCGCCCAGGTCGGCGCGGCGGTGGTGTTCTGCCGCCACATTGCCCGCCACGCCCGCAGGGCGCAGGTCGGCTGGCGGCCCGACCCGGCGACGCTGCGGTCGCTGATCGTCATCGGCCGTGACCTGTTCCTCCGGACGGGCTCGCTGCTGGCCGCGCTGGCTGTGGCCACCGCCGTCGCCTCCCGGCTGGGCGAGGTGCCGCTGGCCGCCCACCAGGTCGCCTTTCAGCTGTGGACATTCCTGGCGCTCAGCCTCGACGCCGTGGCCATCGCCGCCCAGGCCATGGTCGGGCGACTGCTCGGGGCCGGCGACGCCGACGGCGCCCGGGCCGCCGCCCGGCGGATGGTGGAATGGGGCGTGCTGGCCGGCCTCGCCGTCGGCGGGCTGGTGGCCTTGCTGCGGCCGATACTGGGCCCGCTGTTCTCTGACGATGCGGCGGTCGTCCAACTGACCGAGCAGGTCCTGTGGATCGTGGCCGCCCTCCAGCCGCTCAATGCAGTGGTGTTCGTGCTCGACGGTGTCCTCATCGGCGCCGGCGACCTCCGCTACCTGGCCGGCGCCATGGTCGGCGCCTTCGTCGTGTTCCTCCCGGCCGCCGTCCTGGCCGGCACCCTCGGCGGCACACTCCTGTGGCTGTGGGGCGCAGTCACCCTGCTGATGGTCGCCCGTCTCGCCGGAATGGTGTGGCGCTTCGCCGGCAACGTGTGGGCCGTCACCGGCGCCTGACCCGGAGCTGTCCAGAGGCTCACTGGTGCCTCAGCGCCCGGCGGCAATACTGGGGCCGTGCGGCCACTCGTCCTCCTGCTCGGAGTCCTCGCCAGCGCAGCGCTGCCCGTGCCGGGGTCACCGGCGGGCGCAGCCGAAGCCGGGTACCTGGCGTCCCAGTTCTTCTGGCGGGCGGGGGGCGGACCGGGCGTCAGCCCGTTCGACGGGTGGGAGCGCGGCGCCGGCACGATCAGCACGGCCGATGGGCGCCTCGCCCTCGATCCGGCGACGGCGCAGCCGGCCAGCGACGCTCCCGGCGCCTACGGCGGCAAGCACTACTACAACGGCGGGCCGTACGTCTTCGGCGAGGTCACGAGCCCGCTGACGCCGGCCGGCTTCGGGATTGTGCGGGCTGTCCCGTCGTGGAACGTCGACACCCCGCCGGGTTCATGGATCGAGATCTCGGTGCGGGCGCAACTGCCGGGCGGACGCCTCACCAGGTGGTACAGCGCCGGTGTGTGGGCCGCCGACCGGTCCACGGTCTCCCGCCACTCGGTCAAGGACCAGCGCGACGACGACGCGGTCATGACTACCGACACGTTGGTTATCGCCGATGGGAAGCCGGCGGCCGAGGCCGTTCAGGTGAAGGTGCGGCTCATGACCGCCCGGCCCGACGCCGTTCCCAGCCTGCAGATGGCGGCGGTGGCCGTCTCGACGGCGCAACCAAAGCGGCGAGCGGGGGCCCCGCCGCCGCCGGCGTCAGGCGATCCGGCCCGATGGAACAGGGTCCTCGACGTTCAGGGCTGTACGCAGTCGTATCCCGACGGCGACGCGGGTTGGTGCTCACCGACGTCGATGTCGATGATCCTCAGCTACTGGGCCAAGGACGCCGGGCCGTGCGAGCCCAAGGTGCGGGCCGCTGTCGACGGCGTCTACGACTGGGTCTACGAGGGGCACGGCAACTGGCCGTTCAACACCGCCTTCGCCGCCACCCGGAACCTCGAGGCATCCGTCGCGCGCTTCCGCAGCCTGGCCGACGCCGAACCGTGGATCGTCGCCGGCGTGCCGGTCGGCATGAGCTACGCCTGGAATCCGGGACAGCTGAGCGGGGCACCCGTCCGCAGCTCTGACGGTCACCTCGGAGTGCTGGTCGGCTTCGACGCCAACGGCGACCCGGTCGTCAACGACCCGGCCGGGAAAGGCGACGACATCCGCCGTACCTACAAGCGGGCGGAGCTTGAGAACCAGTGGCTCACCCACTCGGGAGGGACGGCCTACCTCGTCTACCCGCCGGGCTGGTCGACTCCCTGGAACAAGGCGCCCTGAACCGCACCGTCGAACACGGCGATCACCGCGGGCTTTGACGCCAGCAGCGCGGCGTAGCAGAGCATGATCGCGCCGGCAGTGCCCACGACCGCGCGAACGCCGAAGTGGTCGGTGGCGATGCCCTGGAGGAGCGACCCGAGCGGGTACGCGCCGGTGAACACCATCACGTAGAGAGCGAGTACCCGGCCCCGGAACCGGTCGTCGACCGCCAGCTGGATGGACGTCATCAGGGCGCTGGCGACTGCCAGGTAGCCGAGGCCGATGGCGGCCATCGCGACCAGGCCGCCGGCGTAGGTCGGGGTGAGCGCCATGCCGAGTACCGCAAGGCCGTAGACCACAATGGCGTTGACGATGAGCCGTGACCGGCGGACACCGTCTCCGTAGGCGCTGATGAGCACCGACCCGGCGGTGGCGCCGATCCCGAGGGCGGCAGCCAGGAAGCCGTAGGCGCGTTCGTCGACGCCGAAGGTGTCACGAGCGAAGACGGGGGCCAGCTGGATCACCGGACCGCCGAGAAACCAGACGATCCCGCAGGTCAACACGGCCAGCTGGAGCCCGGGATGCTGACGCACGTAGGCGAGGCCGAGCCGGAACGTCGCCGGGCCGGCAAGCTCGGGAATCTGGACGTCGGTGATGAACACCGATGAGGGAGCGGGTCGTGGCCGGATCGTCATCAGGGCGGCCAGCACCGCCAGATACGACAGGCCATTGACGAGGAACGACAGTCCGGGCCCGACCGAGTAGAGGGCGAGCCCACCGAGCATGAACCCGATCGCCCGCGACACGTTGAACTGGGCCGTGTTGAGCGTGACCGCGTTGAGCAGGGACTCCCGGGGTACCAGCTCGGTCACGAAGCTCTGCCAGGCGGGGATGCCGAGGCCGGCCACGACGCCGCTGAGACCGACCAGGACCACCATCAGGCCCGGGCGGACCGCCCCGCCCTGCACCGACAGCCAGAGGGCCAGGGCAAGGACCAGCAACGCCGCCTGGTTCCAGATGAGGATCGTGCGGCGGGCGTGGCGGTCGGCGAGCCCGCCCCCCAGGGGGCTCATCACCATGACCGGGGCGAACTGGGCGAAGGCGCTCAGCCCCACCCAGGTGGCCGAGCCGGTGACCTCGTGGATGACAAACGGGATCGTCACGCCCTGCATCCACATGCCGATGCTCGACACCAACGCTCCCGACCAGAACAGGGCGAAGTCCCGATGCCGCAACGCCCGGAAGGCGTGCCGTAGGCCTCGGCTCCGTCCTGTCATCAGGGGCCCGACCATAATGGGCGGCCTGTGGAGCCCGAACTCCCGACCACCATGCCTCTCATCCCCCCCGAGACGTCATCGACGGGTCGGGAACTCGTGCCCGTCCCCCGCCCGCCGAACCCCGGCGTCGAAGACCTCGAGGGCAGGCTGTCCGACGTCGACGGCTGGGGCCGCAGCGAGCGGATGCGCCAGATCGCCCGGATGGTCTACGACCCGATCTACACCCGGTGGTTCCGTGCGGAATGGGAAGGTCTTGAGCGCATTCCGCGGGCCGGCGGCGCCCTGCTCGTGGCGAACCACGCCGCGGCGGTCCCGTCCGACGCTCCCGTCATCATGCACGGCATCGAGAAAGAGTTGGGCCGTCCGGTCTACGGCCTGGCCGACTTCTTCTTCCGCGGCGTGCCGGTCGTCGGAACCCTGTGGTCGCGTGCCGGGGGCGTCACGGCCCATCCCGACAATGCGAATCGGCTCCTCCACGACGAGGGCCAACTCGCCCTCGTCTTCCCTGAAGGGGTGAAGGGGCCGAGCAAGCTCTACAAGGACCGCTACCAGCTCAAGCGCTTCGGCCGCGGCGGGTTCGTGGAGACCGCCATGCGGGCCGGCGTCCCGATCGTGCCCATCGCCGTCGTCGGGGCGGAGGAGTCGATG
>JAICGL010000318.1 GCA_025923175.1 Acidimicrobiia bacterium | reverse complement strand
CGGCCCAGAACATCGTCGTCGGCGGCGCCGCCGGAGCGGTGCCGGTGCTCGTCGGCTGGGCGGCCGTCACCGGTCGGGTCGGCCTGCCGGCCTGGGTGATGTTCACGATCATCTTCATGTGGACCCCGCCGCACTTCTGGGCCCTGGCCCTCAAGTACCGCGACGACTACGCCGCCGCCGGCGTGCCGATGCTTCCGGTCACCGCCGGCCCCAAGGCCGCCGCCCGCCAGATCCTGGCCTACTCGGTGGTGCTCGTCGGGGTGACACTCACGCTGTGCCCGGCGGCCAAGATGGGCCCGGTCTACCTGGTTGCCGCCATCGTGCTCGGCGCCCGGTTCCTCCAGTTCGCCCAACAGCTCAACCGCGACAGCTCACACAAGGCGGCGCTCCGCCTCTTCTCCTACTCCATCACCTACCTTGGCCTGCTCTTCGCCGCCATTGCCGTCGACGCGGTCCTCCAGCACAAGTTCTGAGGCAACGGGCCGCAACCGCGCCCGGGCCGTCCGCTACGTGGCCCTCGTACTCATCGTGCTGTCGGTGCCGATCAGCCTGGTCATCCGCCGCGCCGTCAACTCCGAGGACCGGATCGATCCGCTCAACTCGGGCCCGGCGCCGGCCTTCACGCTGCAATCCCTCGACGGCGAGACCGTCTCGCTGGCCGACTTCCGAGGCAGACCGGTGGTGGTGAATTTCTGGAGCGGAGCCTGGTGCGAGCCGTGTCGGCTCGAACTGCCGCTCCTGGCCGAGATGAAACGCCGCTTCCCCGCCGTTCCCATCGTCGGCGTCCTGTTCCGGGAGGACCCGGAAGTCGGACGGGCGACCGCCGAGCACGGCGATGTCACCTGGCCCACGCTGGTCGACCCGGGCGGCAAGGTGGCCGAGGCGTACCGCGTCGACGGCGCCCCGGCCACGTTCTTCATCCGGGCGGATGGTTCGATCGCAGGCCACCTGATCGGCCCGGTCTCAACGGGCATCCTCCAGAAGCAGTACCTGAAGATCGCGCCCGGAAGCACTCCGTCGACGTCGCGCTGAGTTGCTGGTCGCCTCGGCGAGCACTCATTCCTCCCAGCGGAATTTCCAGGCGGCGAGGAGCGGGGTCACGACGGCCCAGGCGATGAGGATCGACAGGCGAGAGCCGGGGATTCCGGAGCCGGTGAGGGTGCTGCGGAGGCACTCGGCCAGGGGCGCGGCAGGCAGCACCTGGGCGAGGTCCTGCAGGGCGGCGGGCAGCTTGTCCAGCGGGTAGGCCATCCCGCCGAGGACGAGGAGCAAGAGGTAGGCGCCGTTGGCGATGGCCAGGGTGGCCTCGGCCCGGAGCGACCCGGCCATGAGGAGACCCAGGCCGGCGAAGGCGATCGTGCCGATGACCATGACGAGGGCGGCTTCGGCGATCCCGCCGGCCGGGGACCAGCCGAGGACGACTCCGGCCACCACGATGATGACAGCCTGGATGATCTCGACCGTCACGACCGTCAGGGTCTTGGCTGCCAGCAGCCCGGACCGGCCCAGCGGCGTGGTCCCCAGCCGTTTGAGGACGCCGTAGCGGCGTTCGAACCCGGTGGCAATGCCCAGGGCGACCATGGCGGTCGACATCACGGCCAGGGCGAGCACCCCGGGGACGAGGAAGTCGAGCGGGTCGCGGTAGCCGGTGTCGACGAGGTCGACGTTGCCGAAGAAGACCAGGATCCCGACGGGAATTCCCAGCGTGACGAGGAGGGTCTCGCCCCGCCGCAGCGTGAGCTTCGTCTCGATCTCGATCTGGGCCCCGATTCCTCGCAGGCTCATGGCTCTTCCCCGCCGGCGGCCGAGGGTTCCGACGTCACCTGGAGGAACACCTCTTCCAGGGACCGCCGCCCGGCCCGCAGGTCGCCGAGGGCGACGCCCTGATCCCGCAACCAGGCGGTGAGGGCCGCCACGAGCTCGGGGCTGGAGTCGGCGTGGACGACGTACTCCCCCGGCTTGGTCTCCACCACCGCTGCCGGGGCGAGGAGCAGGGCCGCGGCCAGCGCGGCGGTGTCGAGGCCCGGGGCGGCCGTGAAGAGCGTCTCCCCGCCGCCGGCCGAGCGGGTGAGGTCGCCCGGGGTGCCCAGCGCCACCAGCCCGCCGCCGTCGATGATGGCCACCCTGTCGCACAGCCGCTCCGCCTCGTCCATGGCGTGGGTGGTGAGGATGACCGTCGCCCCCCGCTCCTTCAGGCCGGTGATGACCTCCCAGGTGGTGAGCCGGGCGTGGGGGTCCATCCCGGCGGTGGGCTCGTCGAGAAACACGACCTCGGGCCGGCCGATCAGCGCCAGGGCGAGCGAGAGCCGCTGCTTCTGCCCGCCCGACAGGCGCCGCACCAGCTTGCCGGCCATGGGCCGGAGGCCGACGAGATCGAGCAGGGCGTCGGGACTCTCGTGGTGCTCGTAGTAGGCGGCGAACAGGCGCAGCGCCTCGAGCGGCCGGATCCCGGGGTACAGACCACCTTCCTGGAGCATCACCCCGATGCGAGGCGCCAGGCGGCGCCGGTCCCCGACCGGGTCGAGGTCGAGCACGCGGACCGTGCCGTCGTCCGGCTTTCGGTAGCCCTCCAGCGTCTCGACGGTGGTCGTCTTCCCGGCGCCGTTGGGGCCGAGGAGGCCGAAGACCTCGCCGCGCTCGACGGTGAACGAGAGGCCGTCAACCGCCGGTTGGCCGTCGTAGGCCTTCGTCAGCCGGTCGACCACCACCGCCGGTGTCTCTGACACGCCCCGTCCTTCAGTTGTTTCGAATCAGCAGCACCAGCAGGGCCGTCAGCATGTAGACGCCCACCAGCCCGATGACCAGCCGTTGGACGCCTGATCCACCCAGCTCGGCGGCCTGGTGCAGGCCGCAGTTGGGGCAACGGAGGCCGCCTTCATCGGGGAGGACTTCGGGGAGAGCAGCGCCGCAGAGGCGGCACGAGGGGACGTCCATCGACCACCGACGCTAGCCGCCGATCCCGGACGACTCTGCTTGGAGGGAGCCTGGTTACCGGGCAGTACGCTGCAAGCCCATGATCACCAGGGACGAGTTCCGGGCCGAAGCGACCGCCTTCCTCGAGGCCAACGCCAAGCGGCGGGTCGAAGCAACCCAGGAGTGGGGCCAGGGCAGCGATGAGGTCTCGATCTTCCCCGAGCGGACACCGGAGGAGGACGCCGCCATGCTGGCCGAGGCCAAGGAATGGCGGGCCAAGGTTTACGACGCCGGCTTCGGATGGATCAGCGGCCCGGAGGCCTACGGCGGTCGCGGTTTGCCGCGGGAGTACGAGCGGGTCTGGCAGGGCCTCGAGAGCGACTACGACGTCCCCAGCATCGGCCCGTTCGGGATCGGCCTCGGCATGGTCGCCCCGACGATCCTGGCCCACGCCGTGGAGGACGTGAAGCAGCGCTACCTGCCGGCGATGTACCGGGGTGACACGGTCGCCTGCCAGCTGTTCTCCGAGCCGGTCGCCGGCTCCGACCTGGCCGGCATCCAGACCAAGGCGATCCGCGACGGCGACGAGTGGATCCTCAACGGCCAGAAGGTGTGGACGTCGGGTGCCCACTACTCCGACATCGGCGAGATCATCACCCGCACGACGACCTTCGAGGAAAGCCGTCACCGGGGCCTGACGATGTTCCTGGTCGACATGCGGGCCCCCGGCGTGGAGGTGCGGCCGCTGCGGCAGATGACGGGCGGCGCCTCCTTCAACGAGGTCTTCTTCACCGACGTGCGCATCCCCGACGAGATGCGACTCGGCGACGTGGACCAGGGCTGGACGGTGGCGCTCACGACGCTCATGAACGAGCGGATGGCCATCGGCGGCGGCGGGGTCGGCGGCGGCATGAATCTGGCCAACCGCCTCCGGGCGCTGGCCCGGCACCTGGGCGCGGCCGACGACCCCCACGTCCGCCAGCAGATCGCCGAGGTGATGATCCGGCTCTCGGTCAACCGCTACACGACGCTGCGGGCGATGGCCAAGATGCGGGCCGGTCAGCTGCCCGGCCCGGAGCTGTCGACGCTGAAACTGGGGCTGACCAACAACATGCAGCAGATGTCGGAACTGCTCACCAGCCTGCTCGGGCCGCGGCTGATCGCCGACACCGACGAGTGGGGCACGTACGCCTGGTCCGCCTTCGTGCTCAGCGTGCCCGGGATGCGGGTGGCGGGCGGCACCGACGAGGTCCTCCGCAACATCGTCGGCGAAAGGGTGCTGGGACTCCCGAAGGGCTGAGCGGTGGAGCTCGGGGAGGCGATCCGCCGGCGGCGAATGGTCCGGAACTTCGAGGACCGGCCCGTCCCGCCAGAAGCACTGGAGCGGATTCTCGACCACGCCCGCCGGGCGCCGTCGGCCGGGCACACCCAGGGCTTCGCCTTTCTGGCCCTCGTTGGGCCGGAGCAGGTCGGCCGGTTCTGGGACTGCACCTTCCCGGCCGAGCGACGTGACGGGTTCCGGTGGCAGGGTTTGTTCCGGGCGCCGGTGATCGTCCTGCCCTGCGCCTCCAAGGCCGCCTATCTCGACCGCTATGCCGAGCCCGACAAGGGCTGGACAGACCGGGACGAGGGCCGCTGGCCCGTCCCCTACTGGGACATCGACTGCGGGATGGCGACCATGACCATTCTCCTGACCGCCGTCGACGAAGGCCTGGGAGCGCTGTTCTTCGGGATCTTCGAAGGCCTGGAGGAGCTGCGGGCGGCGTTCGGGATCCCTGATGACTTCCATCCCATCGGAGCGGTGGCCCTCGGCTGGCCCGCTCCCGACGAGCCGTCGCCATCGCTTCGCCGCGGTCGCCGTTCCGAGGACGAGGTCATCCACCGCGGCCACTGGTGACTCTGTGCCTCGGCCGGTGAAAGGATCATTGCCGTGACCGGTGGCGGAACGATCCTCGTCGTCGACGACGAGGCGAATATCGCTGACCTCGTCGACATGTACCTCCGCAAGGAAGGATTCCGGGTCCTCAAGGCCGGTAGCGGAGAGGACGCACTGGCGGCAGCCAAACGGGAACGCCCCCGACTCGTGGTCCTCGACGTCGGGCTGCCGGGAATCGACGGTCTCGAGGTGTGCCGGCGACTGCGGGCCGACACCAGCAATGAGGTGAAGAGCATCCCCGTGATCTTCCTCACCGCCCGGGACTCCGAGATCGACCGGATCCTCGGCCTCGAGATGGGCGGCGACGACTACCTCACCAAGCCGTTCTCACCCCGCGAGCTGGTGGCCCGGGTGAAGGCGAT
>JAICGL010000317.1 GCA_025923175.1 Acidimicrobiia bacterium | reverse complement strand
GACCTGGAGCTTGTGGGTCATGAACTGGTCGTAGGAGGTGAAGAGCCGGAACAACTTCTTCAGCGCGCTCTGCCCCACCTGGCGGACCGCACCGAGCTGGCCGCCGTTGGCGTCGTAGATGGCGTACTCGCTGTTGACCTCGATGAGCTTGGCCTTCTGGTTCACGACGAGGACGGGCTCCGTGAAAATCGTGCCCCCGCCCATGGGACCGCCGGCCGCGCCCGCTTTGGCAACGTCCCGAACGATCTTCTCCGCCGGACGGGCGACGGTGGGCGGGGGCCTCGACGTCGAATCGAAGTCCGTACTCTGGCGGCCGTGGGAGGCGACGTGCTCCGTCCACCGGGAGCCGTCCCAGTAGCGGTGCTCGTGGCGGCCGGACGGGTCGGGGTACCAGTCAGCAGGCATCGACATGCTGGGCAGGCTATAGCCTGTCCGGCAATGAAGCCCATGACCGCTGACGAGCTACGACGCGCCTTCCTCGGCTTCTTCGAGGCGAAGGGCCACACCCCGCTGCCGTCGTCGAGCCTCGTCCCCAACGACCCTTCGCTGCTGCTCACCACGGCGGGCATGGTTCAGTTCAAGCCCTACATGCTGGGCGAGGAGAAGCCCCCCTGGCCCCGGGCCACGACCGTTCAGAAGTGCTTCCGCACGACCGACATCGAGATCATCGGGACGACAACCCGCCATCTCACGTTCTTCGAGATGCTGGGCAACTTCTCCCTCGGCGACTACTTCAAAGAGAAGGCCATCCCCCTCGCCTGGGAGCTGGCCACCACGGTGTTCGAGCTCGACCCCGAGCGCATCTGGGTGACGGTGTTCGAGACCGATGACGAGTCGATCGAGATCTGGGCGAACGACGTCGGCGTGCCCCGGGAGCGGATCCAGCGGCGTGGCGAGGCCGACAACTTCTGGGCGATGGGCCCGCACGGGCCGTGCTCCGAGCTGTACTACGACCGGGGCCCCGAATTCGGCGAGGAGGGCGGCCCCGCCGAAGGCGGCGAGGAGCGCTACGTCGAGTTCTGGAACCTCGTCTTCATGCAGTACAACCGGGCGGAGGACGGCACCCTCACCGAACTCCCCCAGAAGAACATCGACACCGGCGCGGGGCAGGAACGGATCCTGGCGTTGCTGCAGGGGGAGCAATCGGTCTTCGAGACCGACGTCCTCCGTCGCATCCTTGCCGTCGCCGAGGCCACCACCGGCCGCCGCTACGGCGCCGACCCGAAGGCCGACGTGTCGCTGCGGATCCTGGCCGACCACGGCCGGGCCATGACGTTCCTGCTGGCCGACGGGGTGCTCCCCACCAACGAGGGGCGCGGCTACGTGCTGCGGCGCCAGATTCGCCGGGCCGTGCGCCACGCCCGTCTCCTCGGCTTCGAAGGCGAGATCACCGGTCCGCTGGTCGACGCCACCGTCGAGACGATGGGCGACGCCTACCCCGACGTGGTGCGCCAGCACGACTTCGTCCGCCAGATGGCCGCCCGGGAGGAGGCCCGCTTCGGCGAGACCCTCCGCCGGGGTCTCGACATGCTCGACGACCTGCTCGGCAAGGGAGACCTGTCGGGGCAGGACGCCTTCTTCCTCCACGACACCCTGGGCTTCCCGGTCGAGGTCACGGCCGAGATCGCCGCCGACAGGGGCCGGTCGGTCGACCTGGCCGGCTTCAAGGAGCGGATGGAGGAGCAGCGGCAACGGGCCCGGAAGGCCCGGGAGGCAACCGGGGCCGCAGCCGCCGCGGCGGGCGACGGCGCGGTTGCGCCCGTCTATGCCGAACTGCTCGACGCTTCGGGCCCCAACGAGTTCGTCGGCTACACGGAACCGGTCACCACCGCCCGGGTCGTGGCGCTGCTCGACAAGACCGAGTCGATCGGCCGGGCCGAGGCGGGTCGCAAGGTCGACGTCATCCTCGACCGCACGCCGTTCTACGCCGAGTCTGGCGGCCAGGTCGGCGACAACGGCACCATCGAGACAGCCGACGGCGCGCTGCGGGTGCACGACACCGTCTACGCCGTGCCGGGCAAGCTGATCCTCCACCGGGCCGAGGTCGTCTCCGGCCACGTCGCCGTCGGGTCGGAGGCCACCGCCCGCATCGACGTCGCCCGCCGGGAGCGCACCCGCCGCAACCACACCGGCACGCATCTCCTCCACTGGGCGCTGCGCGACGTGCTCGGCGACCACGTGAAGCAGGCCGGCTCGCTGGTCAGCCCCGACCGGCTGCGGTTCGACTTCTCGCACTACGAGGGCGTCCCCGCCGAGATCCTGGCCCGGGTCGAGGCCCAGGCCAACGAAGAGGTGTTCACGAACGGCGCCGTCCGCGTCTATGAGACGACGAAGGAGCACGCCGAGTCGATCGGCGCCATCGCCTTCTTCGGCGACAAGTACGGCGAGATCGTGCGGGTCGTCGAGGCCGGCGACCGTTCAGTGGAGTTGTGCGGCGGCACGCACGTCAACGCCCTCGGCATGATCGGGCCCATCAAGGTGCTCGGCGAAAGCTCCATCGGCGCCAACGTGCGGCGCATCGAAGCGCTGACGGCGACGGCCACCCTGGCGCACATCGGTAGCGAAGAGGCCAGGCTGCGGCGCGCCGCAGAGCTCCTCCGGGTGGCGCCCCACGAAGTGCCGGACAGCATCGAGCGGCTCCAGGGCAAGGTGAAGGAACTGCAGGACGAGCTCGACGCCGCCCGAGCCCGGCAGGCCGCCGGCGAGGCCAAGTCGCTGGCCACCCAGGCCACGAACGGGGTGTTGGTGGCGCGCCGCGACGGATCGACGCCTGACGACCTGCGCCGCCTGGCGCTGGTGGTGCGCGACGAGATGGGCTCCGGTGTCGTGGCGCTCATCGGCGCGTCGCCCGATGGCACCAAGGCCGGTCTCGCCGTCGCGGTGAGCTCCGACCTGCAGGCCAAGGGTGTGTCGGCTGCGGAGGTGGCCGGCGAGGCGGCCAGGACCCTCGGTGGGGGCACGGCCCGCAACCCCGAGCTGGTGACCGGCGGCGGTCCCAAGGTGGAGAACATCGAGGCGGCGCTCGGCCAGGTACTCAACAAGGCGACCGAGGCGGTGGCCGCCGCCGGCGCGGGCGGGTGACGCGGCTGCCCGAAGCCCCTGTCACCGGACGCGTGCTCGGCGTCGATCTCGGAGCCCAGCGCATCGGGCTCGCCCTGTCGGACCCACTGGGCATGGTGGCGAGTCCGCTCATGATGTGGCGACGATCCGGGGACGTCGCGTCCGACCATGCCGCCATCCTCAGGACAGCCGCCGAGAACGAGGCGGACGTGATCGTGGTCGGCGTTCCCCTCTCGCTGTCGACCGGTCGGCCTGGTCGGGCCGCCCGGGCCGCGCTGGAGGAGGTGGCGACGCTGGCCGAACGGGCGGCGGCCGCCGACCCGCCGGTGAGAATTGAGACCTGCGACGAACGGCTCAGCACCGTGACCGCCCAACGATCTCTGGCCACCAGCGGAGTCCCGGCCAAGAAGCGAAAGGGCCTCGTCGACATGGTCGCCGCCGCGGTGATACTCCAGACCTGGCTCGACGGTCATCCCAGGAAGGAACCGTGACCGACGTCGTTGATCCCCCCGGCCCGCCTCCTGACCGACCAAAGGGTCGGTTGACCCGACGGGGCCGGATCTTCTTCGGGACGCTCGGCGTCCTGCTCATCATCGGCCTCGGCGCCGGCGTCTGGTTGCTCAAGCAGATCAACCCCTCCGGCGGGCCAGGGGAGAAGGTCGCCGTCGACATCCTGCCCGGCACCAGCGTCGCCGGTGTCGCCACCAGGCTCGAAGACGAGGGCGTCATCACGTCGGCACGAATCTTCCGGCTGTACCTGAAGGCGACCGGCGGCGCGAACTCCGTGCAGGCCGGTGAGTACGAACTGAGCGAGAACCTGCCGATGGGCGACGTCAGAGCCGCGCTACGGCGCGGCCCGAGTATCAAGTTCCAGAGGCTGACCGTCCCCGAAGCCCTGACGCTGGAGAAGATCGCCGACCGCGTCGGCGAACTGCCGGGCCGCAGCCGCGACAAGTTTCTGGCCGCTGCCAGATCAGGCGAGGTGCGGTCGAAATACCAGCCGCCCGGCAGCACCAACCTCGAGGGGCTGCTGTTTCCCGACACGTACATGTTGACCGACAAGGAGGACGAGACCGCCATCGTCCGCCGGCTCGTCAGCCGTTTCGATCAAGTGGCAGACGAGGTGGGCATCGCCACCGCCGACCGTCCGAACGGACTCAGCGCATATCAGTTGATCGTGGCGGCGTCGCTGGTGGAGAGCGAGGCCAAGGTCCACGAGGACCGCACGCTCATCGCGTCGGTGATCTCCAACCGCTTGGAGAAGGGCATGAAGCTCCAGATCGACGCCACCGTCCTCTACGCGATCGGCCACAAAGACCGGGTGCTGTACAAGGACCTCGAGGTTGACAGCCCCTACAACACCTACAGGAACGACGGCCTTCCGCCGACACCGATCTCGGACTCGGGCAGGGCGTCGTTGGAAGCGATGCTCCGTCCCGCCGACACGACCTACATCTACTACGTGCTGGCCGACAAGAACGGCAAGCACGCATTCGCCACGACCGCGTCCGAGTTCGAGGCGTTGAAGGCCGAAGCCCGCCGCAAGGGCCTGATATGAGCTCCGGCGGCCGGCCGCCACTGTCCGGTCACACCCGGGTGGTCGGGGTCATCGGCGACCCGGTGACCCATTCGCTTTCCCCGACCCTGCACAACGCCGCCTTCGAGGCGCTCGGCCTCGACTGGGTGTACGTAGCGTTCCCCGTGCCCCGGGGCCGGGCCGCCGACGCCGTGGCCGCCGTGTCGGCCCTGGGTCTGGCCGGGCTCAACGTCACCATGCCCCACAAGGAGGACGTGGCCGTCGCCTGCGACGACCTCACTGCCGACGCCGCCGCCCTCCGGTCGGTCAACACCGTGGTCGCCCTGCCCGGCGGCCGCACCCTGGGAGACTCGACCGACGGCCCCGGCTTCCTCGATGCCCTGGCCGACGATGCGATCGGCGTCGCCGGTCAGCCCGTCCTCGTGCTGGGCGCCGGGGGCGCGGCCCGGGCCATCGTCCTCGCCCTTGGCCGGGCGGAGGCGGCCGTCACCGTGGCTGCCCGCCGGCCCGACGCAGCCGAAGCGGCCGCCGCCCTGGCGCCGGGAGGCCGGGCCCTACCGATCGGCGCGGTCGATCCGTCGCCCTTCACCGTCGTGGTCAACGCCACCCCGCTGGG
>JAICGL010000316.1 GCA_025923175.1 Acidimicrobiia bacterium | reverse complement strand
CTGTCGATGGGTGCACGCCTCACCGACCCGGCCACCGCGCTGGCCATCGTCGACCGCTTCCTCTCGACGCCGTTCGAGGGCGACCGACACGTGGCGCGCGTCGAGCAACTGGCGCAGATCGAGCGCGAGGAGTGCGAGGGCTAGAGCCCGATGCGCTGGGCCAGCAGCTCGCGGTGGTAGCTGGGGTCGCCGAAGAGCAGCTCGGACGACTTGGCCCGCTTGAAGTAGAGGTGGGCGTCGTGCTCCCAGGTGAAGCCGATCCCGCCGTGAATCTGGATGTTCTCGGCGGCGGCGTGGAAGTAGGCCTCGGAGCAGTACGACTTGGCCAGCGACGCCACCACCGGCAGTTCGTCGTTGTCCTCGGCGGCGGCCCAGCCGGCGTAGTAGGCGGCGGACTTCGACGACTCGACCTCGAGAAGCATGTCGGCGCACTTGTGCTTGATGGCCTGGAACGAGCCGATCGGCCGGCCGAACTGGATGCGGTTCTTGGCGTAGTCCACCGACATGTCGAGGCACTTCTGGGCCCCGCCGACCTGCTCGGCGGCCAGGCACACCGCCGCCTGGTCCAGTGTCTTCGACAGCGCCGCCCAGCCGGCGCCCTCCTCGCCCAGCAGCTGCGCCTTCACGTCGGAGAACTCCAGCTTGGCCTGCTTGCGGGTCTGGTCCATCGTGGGCAGCGCTGTCCGGGACAGGCCGTCGGCGTCACCGGCCACGGTGAAGAACGAGATCCCCTCCGTCCCGCCGGTGCCCGCCGCCCGGGCCGCCACCACGATGAGGTTGGCGACGTGCCCGTCGAGCACGAACATCTTCGTGCCTGACAGCGTGTAGGCGCCCGAGCCGTCCGAAGTGGCCTCCATGGTGATCCCGTTGGCGTCCCACTTCCCCGACGGTTCGGTGAACGCCAGCGTGGCGATCGTCTCGCCGGCGGCGATGCCGGGCAGCAGGGCCTGCTTCTGCTCATCCGTCCCCGCGTTCAAGATCGCGTTGGCCGCCAGGCACACCGACGAGAAGTACGGCGCGCACAGCAGCGCCCGACCCATCTCCTCGAGGACGACCACCAGCTCCACGAACGAGAAGCCCTGTCCGCCGCAGTCCTCCGGGATATGGAGCGACTGCAACCCCAGTTCGTTGGCCATCTGCGACCAGATCTTCGGGTCGTACCCGTCGGTGGTCTCCATCAGGCGGCGCACCTCGGCGCTCGGCGACTTGTCCTCCAGGAAGCGGCGCACCGAACGCCGGAGTTCCTCCTGCTCCTCGGAAAAGGCGAAGTTCACTAAGGCTCCTTTACGTCTCTCGGCTATCGGGGTTCCCGGGGCAGTCCGAGGACACGCTCACCGATGATGTTGCGCTGGATCTCGCTCGAGCCGGCGTAGATGGTCTCCGACCGGGCGAACATGTAGGACCGCTGGATGTCGTCGAGGGCGTACTCGCCGTTGCCCGCCACCGGCACGAGCTGGCCGGCGGGGCCGAGGATGTCGATGGCCAGCTCACCGAGGTTGCGGTGCCAGTTGCTCCAGTAGAGCTTGCCGATCGACGCCTCCGGGCCGACCGTGCCGGTCTTCGACAGCGCCGTCTGCATCCGCATCCCGTTGTACGCCATGACCCGGACCCCGACGTATGCCTTGGCCAGCCGGTCCCGGATCACGGGGTCGTCGGCGGCGCCGTTCTTGCGGGCGATGTCGGCCACGCTGCGCCACTCCCGCTCGAAGGCCAGCTGCATGGACAGGAAGGCCGTCCCCCGCTCGAAGCCGAGGGTCGTCATGGCGGTCTTCCAGCCTCCGTTGACCTCGCCCACCACCATGTCGGCCGGGGTGCGGGCCTCGTCGAAGAAGACTTCGTTGAACTCGCCCGCTCCCGTCATCTGCCGCAGCGGCCGGTACGTCACGCCCGGCTGCTTCATCGGCACGAGGATGTACGAGATCCCTTGGTGCGCCGGAGCGTCGAAGTCGGTGCGGGTGATGACGAAGCACCAGTCGGCGTGGTGGGCGAACGTCGTCCAGACCTTCTGGCCCGTCACCACCCACTCGTCGCCGTCGAGGACGGCCTTCGTCTTCACGTTGGCGAGGTCGGAGCCGGCATCGGGCTCCGAGTACCCCTGGCACCACAGCTCCGTGGCTTTGAGGATCGGAGGGAGGAAGCGCTGCTTCTGCTGCTCGGTGCCCATGGCGACCAGGGTCGGGCCGAGCAGGCCCTCACCGAAGAAAGTGATCCGGCCCGGGGCGTTGGCCTTGACGTACTCCTCGTTGAAGATCGCCTGCTGCCCGAAGGTTGCGCCCCGGCCGCCGTATTCCTTCGGCCACGAGAGCCCGATCCAACCCGCCTCACCGAGCTTGCGCTCCCACTCCATGCGCAGGTCCCAGTTTTCCTCGTCAGCGGTGCCGCGGGATCCGCCCACCCGGGCGAACCCGCCGACGAGGTTCTCGGCCAGCCAGGCCTTCACCTCATCACGGAAGGCCGCTTCCTCAGGCGTATCGCGAAAGTCCACCGCTGCGCTCCCTCGTCCGCAGGACGGCGCCGAGGCTACTACCTGACCGAGCGGTCAAGAAAAACGGGGAAAGAGTCAGCGGTAGCCTCAGGGACCTGACCTCGGGGGAGCGTGCTGATGCGCCGGGCCATGATCATCCTTGGATTAGCGGCGCTGGCCGCCCTGCCCCTTCGTGCGGGTGCCGACGAGGGAGTTCGGCCCTGCGGCGCTCTGATTGGCGTTCCGACCGCCTCCACCCCTGTGGGAACCGGCGGCTGTCCGGGGGTGCGCCCCGGAAGCCGTCTGCTCAACAATTTCAACGGTCTGTGCACCGCCAACTTCCTGTTCCGCTCTCCCGACGGCACGCGCTACATCGGCACCGCCGCTCACTGCATCGGTGAGGCCGAAGGGGGCGGGGACGACCCCCATGAGCGGGTCTGGCCGCCGGGGAGCGGCCCGAAGGCGCTCGACGGAGAAGGCCGCAAGATCGGCCGGTTCGCCTACGGCGCCCTCCAGTCGCACGGCACCGGCGTCGGCGTCACCTACGACCGGAACTTCGCGCTCATCCGCCTCGACCCGGGGATCGAGTCCAGCCCCGAGATGTGCTTCTTCGGCGGGCCGAGCGGTCTCTACACCGATGACCCTGCGGGCACCCTCGTCCTCCACTACTACGGCAGCGGGGAGACCGGCGGAGATGTCCTGCCCGCCCGCTCCGGCGTGGCCCAGGGCACGCCCCAGCCCAACTACCTCTATGCCACCGGATTGGCCTTCGCCGGCGACGGGGGCAGCCCAGTGGTGACCTCCGAAGGGCAGGCCCTCGGCATGCTGGTGACCTTCAGTCCTCACGGCGTCGGCTTCTCGACCGAGCCCGGGGGGCCGCCCCCCGCTTACGTCGAGAGCCAGCAGGGCACGATCGGGATCACCCGGCTGGCCCCCCAGCTGGCCCGGGCCTCGGAGGCGATGGGCATCCCGCTCGAACTCGTCACCGCCGACCCGAAGTAAGCCGCCGGTCAGCCCTCCAGGGCGACCAGGCGGGAAAGGCGTTCGGCGTCGGGTTCGGCGATCCCGGGGAAGGCCAGGCGGTACTCCCAGCCGTCGCCGTTGAGGTCGACGGTCACCACCCGGGCCTGGGTGCGGACGGCTTCGCCGTCGGGGAGGTCGATGGTGACGACCGGGTCGGCCTCGGTCGGCCAGGGGCGGTCGGTCATGACCCGGCAACCGCCGGTCGACAGGTCGACGGTCTCGCCGGTGAGGACGGACGCCTCCTCCTGGTCCCCCACTCCGAGGCGGATGGGCAGCACGACGTTGACCCTGGGGTTGGCCCGCCGCTGGACCCGCTCGAGGGCGGACACGTCGAGGGAGACCAGCCCGTCGGCTTCCTGGTGGGCCTTGGCAAACAGCCGGTAGAGCGCGTCGGGGGCAAAGAAGCTGGCCACCACCTCGGCTGCGTCGCTGTCCGGCCGGGGCGACGCCCCGAGATCGATGAGGATGCGCTCACCCGGAACGACCACGCCGGTGAGGCAGTCCCGCCCGGGGCTGGCGTCGACCGGCTCGATGAGTGCGATCTGCCCGGCGGCCGGGCGCCACTGCGTTGTGTCAGCCATGTCTGTCTCTCCTAGCCCTGCGCGATCGGACCAGGGTACGTAGGGGGATAGCCTTTGCGCCATGTCTGCTTCTCAGCGACCGGCCCACTTCGAGGACTCCCGGATCCGCCTCGACAAGCTCGTCGTGGGGTCCTGGGAGAACAACGTATTCGTCCTGCGGGACAAGGCGACCGGCGAGGCCGTCCTCCTCGACGCCGCCGGCGAGCACGAGATGATCATTCCGGTGGCCAAGGCGGCCGGGGTGCGCCGGGTCCTCACGACCCACGGCCACTTCGACCACATCGGGGCCGTGACCGCCGCCCGGGACGCCGGCCTCGACGTCGGCGTCGGCGGCGAGGACGCCTCGATGCTGCCGAGCTACGACTGGGTGATCAACGACGGCGATGTGATCGAAGTCGGTGACCTGCGCCTCCAGGCCATCCACACGCCGGGCCACACCATGGGCTCGATCTGCTTCCTCCTCGACGGCTATCCGATCCTCTTCTCCGGCGACACGCTCTTCCCCGGCGGGCCGGGCAACACCGCTCATGGCGGCGACTTCCCCACCATCATCAAGTCGCTCGACGAGCGGCTCCTCACGCTGCCCGCCGACACGATCGTCATGCCCGGCCACGGCCTCGACACCACCGTCGGCACGGAGCGCCCCCACCTCCAGGAGTGGGTCGACCGCGGCTTCTAGGGCGGGGGTCTAGAACGTCGCCTGGCGAGGCTTGTGGACGATCGTCAGGCCGTCGGGGGCGGAGCGCACGTCGAGGCGGTCGCCGTCGACCCGGACCGAGAGGTAGCCGCCCATGAGGGGCACCTGCTCCAGGGCCAGGGTGCCGATCCACTCCGGCACCTGCGGCGTCAGGTGCAGGGTGGCGTTGCGGATATCCGGCTCGAAGCGCAGCATCGTGCGCAGGAACAACAGCGGCGACGCCGCCGCCCACGCCTGCGGCGAGCACGACGTCGGGTAGGTCACCGGGAACTGGAACTGGTCCCGGGACAACCCGGCGAACAGCTCCGGGAGGCGGTTGTCGAAGAAGGGAGCGGCGGCGATCATCCCCTCCATGATCTGGTGGGCTTCTTCGACGAAGCCGTAGCGCATCAGGCCGGCGGCGGCGATGGCGTTGTCGTGGGGCCAGACGCTGCCGCAGTGGTAGCTGAT
>JAICGL010000315.1 GCA_025923175.1 Acidimicrobiia bacterium | reverse complement strand
CCAGCCAGGAGCAGGCCGGCGTGGGCGTCGCCGCCCCCGGCCTGGCGGTCGACGATCCGCGGCTGGCCGGCTATGCCGCTTCCCTTTCGCAGGTGCCCGGCGCCGCCCGTGTCGACACCGCCCTCGGCTCCTTCGTCGATGGTCAACTGGCGCTGCCCGCCTCCGTGGCGCCGCCGGTCTTCGCCCGCTTCCACCCGCTTGGCGCACAGGTTCCCGCCGGCGTCGCGTCTCCCTTCTCTCTCGCGGCGCCGGCGGTCGGAACCTGGCTCAATGTGGTGCCCTCCGTCGAACCGCTGTCGGAGGCGGGCGAACGGCTCGCCAAGGCTGTGCGGGCGGTTGAAGCACCGGCCGGGAGCAAGGTGCTCGTCGGTGGGCAGTCGGCGGCCATGGTCGATGCCAAGTCGGCTCTCGGCGACCGGCTCCCGTTGGCCGGCGGGATCATTGCGCTGATCACGTTGATCGTGCTCTTTGCCATGTTCGGCAGCCTGCTGGTGCCGGCCAAGGCGGTGGTGCTCAACCTCCTGTCGCTCACGGCCACCTTCGGGGCGATGGTGTTCGTCTTCCAGGAAGGGCACGGAGCGGGGCTGCTGGGGTTCACGGCGACGGGAGCGCTGCTGGTCACCATGCCCGTCCTCATGTTCTGCATCGCCTTCGGGTTGTCGATGGACTACGAGGTCTTTCTCCTGTCCCGGATCAAAGAGCAGCACGACGCCGGGGCGGGCACCACGGAGTCGGTCGCCACCGGGCTCGAGCAGACGGGCCGCATCGTGACGGCCGCCGCCGCGTTGCTGGCCATCGTGTTCATCGCCTTCGCCACTTCGGGCATTTCATTCATGAAACTGTTCGGTGTCGGCCTCACGCTGGCCGTGCTGATGGACGCCACGCTCATCCGCGGCGTGCTGGTTCCGGCGTTCATGCGCCTGGCGGGAGAAGCCAATTGGTGGGCTCCCCGACCACTACGCCGACTCCACGAGAGGTTCGGGATCTCGGAGTCCGAGGGAACGGTGCCTGCGTTGCCGATTCGCACCGAGGAGGACCGTGCTTTCCCCGCTGCCTGACGACCAATACGGTTACGACATGACCGCCGGGCCCGAGGGGGGCACATCCGCGGCCCGGACCCGCTACCGCAGGGGCGAAGGCGCCCGACTGCGGGAGGACATCCTGGGGGCGGCGTCACGCCTGTTCTTCGAGCAGGGCGGCGCCGACGGGATGACGATGCGGGCCGTGGCGGCGGCGGCCGGTGTGTCGCCTCCCGCCGTGTACCTCCACTTCGCCGACAAGGACGAGCTGATCTTCGCCGTCTGCCAGGGCCTCTTCATGCAGCTCGACGATGCCGTGGAAGGAGCGGCCGCCGGCATCGACGATCCGATCGAGGCAATGAAGGCCCGGGCCCGGGCTTACGTCCATTTCGGGCTCGACCACCCTGACCACTACCGGGTGCTGTTCATGCAGGCGCCGGGGAATCAGCCGGGCCACTACACCCCGGACGAGGTCAAGGCGTCGGCCGCCTTCGGACATCTGATGGACAACGTAGCCACCCTGACCGGCGATCCCCGCGTCCGCAACGACGTCGACCCCTACGAGCTCGCTCTCGACTGCTGGGCGTTCGTGCACGGGCTCACATCGCTGCTGATCACCAAGCCCGACTTCGGGTGGCCCGATGCCGACGCGATGCTCAACGGGCACTTCGACCGGATGCTGTCCGGTCTCCTGAAGCGTTAGCGCGCGGCCGCGCAAGAAGGAGCGCCGCCGATCGTCCCGCCACCTTCGGAAGGGGATTACGTCGGTGACGGGACGGGTGTCCTGACTCCTGGATTGAGATCCAAGGGGGGTCAGATCGGCGGCTTAGACGCCTCTGATCAGGAGGCGACTCTCTGGGACGGCGGGCCCATCTCCCTTTGTGGGGAGGAGATTTGCCGGGGGACAGGCCGGTGACGGATCGTCCAACAGGTGACTCGTCGAACATGGCCTTCTACACCGAGAGGTCCAATTCCTGCTTCCCCGCCCGGTTCTTACGGTTCGTTGACAGATGTCCCGTCTGTCAGGTCAGGGCGGCGACCGAGACGATCGGGCTGGCCGGCGGGCTGGCGCCGAGCGAACCGGTGAAGGGCAGGTCGGAGAAGGCGAAGACGCCGCCGTCCTCGGCGACCATCAGGTAGCCGTTGCCGTAGCGGACCATCCCCTGGACGGGCTTGTTGAGCGGCCGCCCGCCCATCGAGCCCACGAACGGAGCGTCGAAGGCGAACACGCCACCGTCGGCGGCCACCAGCCAGTAGCCGGTGCCGTCACCGTCGGGGACGAGGGAGCGGACAGGGGCGTTCAGGCGCTTGCCGCCCATCGACCCGGCGAAGCGGGCGTCGCCGAAGGCGAAAATGCCGCCGTCGGATGCGACCATGTAATAGCCCTGGCCGGAGGGGGTGGCGACCGAGTCGAGCACCGGGCCGTTGAGGGTCGTTCCGGTCATGTCACCGAGCGCGGTGGCGTCGCCGAAGGCGATCGCCTGGCCGCGGTTGGTGAAGACCCAGTAGCCGGCCCCTGACGGGGTGGCCGAGAGGGTGGCCGGCTCTTCCCCAGCGGAGAGCCGACCGATGGCGACGTCTCCCAGATGGGGGGCATCGCCAAAGGGGTGGATACGGCCGCGGCTGTCGAGCACCCAGTAGCCCTTCATGGAGGGTGTGGGCTCGAGGTCGACGGCCCGCACCGCGTTACCCGCCGCCGAGGCGGCGGAGAGCTTGGCGGAGGGGTCGCCGTGAGGCGCGGCGTCACCGAAGGGGTACACGACGCCGGTGGCGTCGAGGAGCCAGTAGCCCGACTTGGTCGGGGCCGTGGTGCCCGGCCCGTCATCGTCGTCGGTGCCGGCGCCGCCGAGGGGTGGCGCGGTTGTCGTGGTGGTCGGCGGCGGTTCGACATCGGGGAGCGTGACGCTGATCTTCGGCGAGGAGATCCCGGAGCCGTTGGCGTTCTTGGCGACGACGGTCACCGAATACGTCTTGCCGTTGAGGAGGCTGCGGATCGTGCCCGACGTCGCCGACGGCCCGAACGACGCCTTGACGTTCGACGAGTTGCGGGACGCCGTCACGGTGTACCCGGTGATGGGCGAACCACCGTCGGAGACCGGCGGCTCCCACGTGACCTTGACCTTCCCGTCGCCGGCCGTGGCCGTCACGTTCTGCGGCACGCTGGGCCTGCCGAGCTGCAGCGTCGTGGGGGTGCCGGGGGTGACCGTGAACGGGCCGCCGGTAGAGCCGTCGGACAGGGTGAACGTGAAGGTGGACTTGCCGAAGAGCAGCGGGGCGAAGTTTCCGTCGGCGTAGTCGTCGGCGACGTCGCCGGCAGCGATGGCCTGGGCGGTGAGCCCCGCACCGAGATCGACATCCTCGGTCACGGCTGAATACGTCATGGTCGTGCCGCTGACCGGCTGGCCGTCGAGGCCGAGGACGACGATGTCGGCCGGAGCCGCATCGGGAAGGGTGACGTCGATGTCGAGGTCGTCGCCGTCCACGAGGTAGGGCGCCTCGAAGGACCACGAGGCCGGCAGCGTGGCCGAGCTTGCGGGCGCCGCGGAGGGCGCGGCGAAGCGGAGGATGTGCGGCCCGCCTTCGGAGTGGAGGACAAACGTGTCGCCATGCTGCGAGGAGGTGCCCTCGAGCGTTCCGTCACTGGTGAGGAGGGTCACCTCCGCTGCGATGCCCTCGCCGGCCACGCTTCGGATCGACCCCTGCAGAATCGCGAGGTCTGTGGCCTGGACGGGCGCGAAGAACCCGGGGGCGATCGTCGACAGGGCGAGCGTCGCGACCAGGAGAACGGCGCGGCGCGGGGCGTTTCGTCTCACAACAGCGGACTCCTCGGGATCGCAGCCGGATCGGGGGGATCGGATTGCGACCGTTTGGCACCAAAGCGCCCGCCCCGGGGGTGAGGCGGTCGAGAGGGTTATTCGACGCGCGGGGCCTGGATTCCCGGGCAGGGTGCGATTCGTTGCAGAACCGTCATCAGGTTCGAAGCGGGGCCTTAGACTCCGGACCGTGAACTTCCGTCGCAAAGCGCTCCCGGTCGTCGCGTGCGTTGCCGCCTGTGCGCTGGTCGTCAGCGGCTGTGGCGGGGGCGACAAGACCTACAAGGAGGGGACGCCGGCGGCCACCGGCCAGGCGCCCGACTGCTCCGTCGCCCCCCTCGACGTCGTCAACCGGACGCTGAAGCGGGAACTGGTGGGCCCGGTGCAGGACGAGCGCATGGGCGGCGTCACGTGTACGTACTCCGCTGCGAAAGGTGGCGGGGGCGGCGCTGCTGACCAGATTCAACTCAGCGGCAACGCCGACAAGGCGAGCATGGACATCATCCGCAACGGGCTGAAGCAGGCCAACAATCCCGTCAAGTCGATCAAGGGCTACGGCGACGAGGCCTTCGCGTCGACCGTCTTCGGCTACGCCACCATCAACAACTTCGCCGTCCGCAAGGGCAAGGTGTCGGTGGTCATCATCAGCACCGCCGAGTACGACCAGGTCAAAGTCCTGATGAAAGAGATCCTGGCGAAGCTCTAGCGGTCTCCTACCGCCGCCAGGCCTCGGCCAGCACGTAGACCGGCGAGGTCAGCAGGTCGATCACCGGCAGATCGCCGAGTCGGTCGTCGTCGAACGTCGTGGTTTCGGTGACGGCGTCGACCAGGGCGCCGTAGCGGGACTGGTATCCCTCGAGGACGGCCCGCATGATCTCGCCCGGCAGCCGATCGGCGAAGCGGGCGTGGAGGAGAGTGAGCCCGTCGACCGTGCCCTGGCGGATCTCGGGGATGAGGACGACGGTGCGGCCGTCGGTGCCGCCTTTCGCCACCGTGACCTCCTGGAGCGTGGAGGCCCGGTGCTTGGTGCCCCGCAGCACATCCCCCTCCTCGCCTTCGGCGCGCGACCGCAGGTCGGCGGCCACGCCACCCTTGGCCAGCACGAAGATCCGGGACGCCTCGTCGTCGCCGTCGCCGTTGGGCCCCTCGATGCGGTACCGGGTGAACCCGGTGACCTCCTCCACCGCCGGGCCCAGGGCGCCGAGCGTGCGGAGCACGCGGTACGTGAGCCGTTCCCTTGGGGCGCCGGCCGATACGGCCGCGGCCACCAGGGGCGCCCGGAACAGCTCCTCCTCGGAGCGGGAGATGCCGACGGTGACCGTCTTGGCCTGGTGGAGGATGGCGTCGACCGGGCGGGTCAGCTCGACGATGGCCCGGGTGAGGGCGGCGGCGAGGT
>JAICGL010000314.1 GCA_025923175.1 Acidimicrobiia bacterium | reverse complement strand
GTCGGACATGAAGGTCACGCGCGCGAAGCGGCGGGCGATCTGCGGATCGCTCCGGCAGAAGCTCTCGGTCAGTTCCTGGCCGAGCTCGGGCCGGTCGGGGTTGCCCATGATGACGGGCGCCATGGCCGACGACCAGCCGAGATAGTTGCTGTCGAGCGAGACCAGGAGCCCGTCGATGTCGTCGGCGTTGAATCCGCCGACGTAGTCGCCGTCATCGATGTAACGGGGAGACGGGCCGACCATCACCAGCGCCCCGATGCGCTCAGGCGCAGCGATCGCCGCCAGGGCACCGATCATGGCACTGACCGAATGGCCGACGAAGACCGCATCGACCAGGCCGAGTTCCTCGCAGATCTCGATGACGTCCCTGGCGTAGCCCGCGAGTGTGCCGTACCGCTCCGGGTCGAACGCCTTGAGATCGGAGTGACCGGCGCCGACGTAGTCGAACAGCACCGTGAGGTAGCCGTCCCGAAACGATGGTTCGACGAACCGCCACATGTTCTGGTCGCACCCGAACCCGTGGGCAAAGACCAATGGCCGGGCCGAAGCATCCCCGGCGACCGTGACATGGTTCCGCTCACGTATCCCCATCGAGACGAGGATACCGCCGAACCGCCCTCTCACTTCCCGGCGTGTCAGGTCGCCCGCACTCAGCGTCAGCCGCTGAGTGCGGGAAGGAGATCGAAAAAGCCCGGGAGGAGGGTCTCCACGCGGTCGCGCTGCAGGGTGTAGTGGTACCAGCGGCCGTCCTTGCGGACGGTCAGGAGCCCGACGGTCTTGAGCGCCTTGATGTGGTACGAGATCGTCGACTTCGAGATCGGCAGCACGTCGTCGAGGGTGGTGCAGGCGACCTCGTCGGCCATGCTCAGCAGACGGAGGATCTCGATTCTCGTCGGGTCGCCGAGCACCCGGAAGAGCTCGGCGACCTCTCCGGCGGTGACGGTGCTCATCGCATCACGCGCGCCCCTGGCCGGGCTCCGCTGCGCCGACCAGGCACACGGCATTGCCGAAGACCTCTTCGCCGCGGGCCATCACCTCGTGAGCGGCGGGGATCTCCGAGAACGGCCGGAGCTTCCCGAGGCAGGGATCGATGGCCTCCTGGCGCACCAGTTCGTTGTAGGCGCGGGCCTGCTCGTCGTTGGTGCCGTGCGAGCCCTGGAGGCGCTTCTGGCGCGTCCAGTGGTAGCGGAGGTCGACAACAGCGTCGTAGCCCGTCGTCCCGGCGCAGATGACCACCATCCCACCCGTCGCGCAAAGGAAGATGCTGGTGGGAATGGTGTTCTGACCGGGGTGCTCGAACACGATCGCCGGATCGCGCCGTTCCCCGAGGACCTCGGAAAGCTTCTTCCCGAACGCCCGGGCCGAAGCGCTCCACGCCTTTTGGCCGGCGGCGTCGTCCACCCGGGGCGGGATCCCCCAGTGGTCGTAGTCACGACGGTTGATCCACCCGGCCGCCCCGAGTTTCTGGGCGTACTGGCCGCGCTCGTCGTCGGACACCACCGCCACCGGGATGGCGCCGGCGTGCGCCGCCAGTTGGATCGCCTGGGACCCGAGCCCGCCGGAGCCGCCCCAGACCAGCACGACGTCGTTCGACTGCACCGTGTTGGGCTCCCACCCGAAAAGCATCCGGTAAGCGGTCGTCCCCACCAGCGACGGCGCAGCCGCCTCCTCCCAGGTGAGATGCTCGGCCTTCGGCAGGATCTGATGGGCCTGGACGCGGCTGAACTGACCGAAGGACCCGTAGTTCGTGTCGTATCCCCAGATCCGGGCTGAGGGGGCCAGCATCGGGTCCTTCCCGGCCTGCACCCAGGGGTCGTCCGGGAGCCAGTAGCCATGGTGCACCACGACGTGATCCCCGATCGCAACGCCATCGACGGCGTCGCCCACCGCGTAGACGACGCCCGAGAGATCGCTCCCACCGACGTGGAAGTCCTCCGTGTCACCCTGCTTCTGGCGCAGCGCCACCTGGTCGACCGGGTAACCCCGGGCCGCCCACACGTTGTTGTAGTTGATCCCCGCCGCCATGACGGCCACCAGGACCTCGTCCGGGCCGATCGCCGGGGTTTCCACCACCTCCGACTCGAACGCCGTCGCCGGCTCGCCGTACCGGGCCGGCCGCACCACCTGCGCATGCATCCTGGCCGGAACCTCCCCCAGCGGAGGCAACGTCCCGATCTCGACAGGATCCGTACCGCCATTGACCACCGACCGACGATCCGCCATGTCAGATCAACTCCATCCCACGCTCGCGAACGAGAAACGCGGAGGAAGCTAGTACGACGTTTCGACGAACATCGAAATGTGGACGATGACCTGTGCTAGAAGAAGTCGAAGGTCGGTGAACGGGGAGGCGGAGAATGACCATCAAGCTCGTCGGGGTCCTGCGTCGGCGGGAGGACGTGCCTCCCGATGAGTTCCGGCGGTACTGGCTCGAGGAGCACGGCCCCCTCGTCCGGAGCATCGTCGAGGCAGCCGGTGCGACACGCTACGTCCAGACCCACACGATCGATACCGCCATGAACGCCGCGGTCGCCAGCGGTCGCGCCGCGGTCGAGCCTTTCGACGGCATCGTCGAAGTCTGGTTCGAAGGGTCCCTCCAGGACCTGGGCGCCCTGCTGGGCACCGAGGACTTCCAGCGGGCCAACGCCACGCTCATCGAAGACGAGTTGAAATTTATTGACCCGCAGCGATCATCGTTCTTCCTCACCGAGGAACACATCATCCTCGACAAGTAGCCGATCCAAGGGAGGGCCGGTGGACTACGGACGGATGCGGTTCGGGGTCTTCATGGCGCCGTTCCATCCCCCCGGGGAGAATCCCACGCTGCTGCTGGAGCAGGACCTGGCGCTCGTGGAGTTGCTCGATCGGCTGGGATACGACGAGGCCTGGATCGGCGAGCACCATTCGGCCGGCAGCGAGATCATCGCCTCGCCGGAGATCTTCATCGCCAACTGCGCCCCGCGGACGCGCCAGATCCGGCTGGGGACGGGCGTGGTCAGCGCCGCCTACCACCATCCGCTGTGGGTGGCGGAGCGGGCCGTCCTCCTCGACCATCTGACCCGCGGGCGGTTCATGCTCGGCCTGGGGCCGGGGGCGCTGCCGACCGACGCCGCCATGATCGGTCTCGACATGTCGGCCACCCGACCGCTCCTCGAGGAGGCCACCGACGTCATCGTCCGGCTCATGCGCAGCGACGAACCGGTGACGTTCCGCAACGACCGGTGGACGCTCGACGAAGCCCGGCTGCATCTCCGTCCCTACAGCCATCCGCACATGGAGATGGCCATCGCCGCTGTCGCCTCACCGTCGGGGCCTCGGCTGGCCGGCCGCTATGGCCTCGGGCTGCTGTCGATCGGGGCAACGATGGCTGTCGGCTTCGACCTTCTCGCCCACCACTGGAACGTGATGGAGGAACGGTCCGCTCACTACGGCACGAGCGTCGACCGCCAGGCCTGGCGGCTCGTCGGCGCCATGCACATCGCCGAGACGAAGGAGCAGGCCTACCGCGACGTCGAACACGGCATCGTTCCCTGGTTCCACTACTTCCAGCACGTCGCCGCCTTCCCCCAGATGGACGTCGGCCAGGGCACGAACGTGCGGGAGTACATCGAGTTCATCAACCAGAGCGGCTTCGGCACCATCGGGACGCCCGACGACGCCGGCGAGCAGATCGAGCGTCTGTGGAAGCAGTCTGACGGCGGCTTCGGCGTCTACCTCCAGCTGGCCCACGACTGGGCCGCGCCCGACCGCAAGGCGCGCAGCTACGAGCTCTTCGCCCGCCACGTCATGCCGGAGTTCCAGGGCCAGACAAGCAGCACACGCCAGGCCGCCGCCCGGGCCCAGGCCGTGCGTCCGGAGATGGCCGGCTCTCACATGGCCGCCGTGGCCGAGTCAATCGAGCGGTACCAGACGGAGCTCAAAGACAAGTCCTGAAGAAACTTTCATCCGCGCCTCACCGCCCCTTCAGGCCCAGAGGCAACGAAGAAGGCGTGCGTCTTCGAGCCTTTGCCCTGTTTCTGTCGCTCGCTGCGGCAGCATGCGGATCGGATGGCGGCCCACCGGATACCGGGGCGCTGCCGGCCGACGTCGCCAACGGTCTCGCCGCCCGGGCCGAGCAGGTGGCAGCCGCGCTGGCGGCCGGCGCCTGCGACGACGCCCTGGCGAAGGCCCGATCGCTGCAGACCGACATCGCCGCGCTCCCGATCGACCCCGCGGTGCGGGCCGAGGCCCTCGCCGGTGCGGTGCGCCTGACCAGCGGGATCAACTGTCCGGTGGTCACGACGACCGCGCCCCCACCACCGGTCCCCGTCCCGTCCGTCGTCAACGAGGGGAGCGGCCGGAAGGGCAAAAACAAGGGTGACAACGATGACGACTGACGTCCTGCACCACGACCGATACCGCCTGGAGCAGACCCTCGGCACCGGCGCCATGGGAACGGTCGTCCTGGCCCACGATCTTCTCCTCGAGCGGAAAGTGGCGGTGAAGGTGCTGGCCGACAACCTCGCCGCCGACGAGGCCTTCCGGCAGCGGTTCCTCCGCGAGGCGCGCCTGGCGGCCCGCCTGTGCCATCCCAACATCGTGCAGGTGTTCGACGCCGAGGAGAACGGGCGTCCGTTTCTGGTCATGGAGTACGTCGACGGGGAAACGGTCGCCGATCGCCTCGCCGGCGGGTCGGGCTTCTCCGATGGCGATGTGCTCAGGCTGGCCGCCGACCTCTCGGCCGGGTTGGCCCATGCACACGCCATGGGGATCGTCCACCGCGACGTGAAGCCCCACAATGTGCTGCTCGGGACCGACGGGGTGGCCAAGCTCACCGATTTCGGCATCGCCCGCGCCCTCGAGGACCAGGGTCTCACCGAAATCGGCACTGTGCTCGGGACGGCGCAGTTCATGGCGCCCGAACAGGCCGCCGGGACACCGGCCGGACCGCCCGCCGACGTGTTCGCCCTCGGGGCGCTGCTCCGCCATGTTGCCGGCGACTCCCTGCCCGCCGGGCTGGAACCGCTGGTCGAGGCGGCGCTGGCGCCGCAGCCGGCCGACCGTCCGACCGCCGCCGAGCTCAACGCCCGCCTGTCGGCACCGAACGACGCGGCCCCGACCGTTATCGCCGCACCGAACCGGAAGGTGATCTCCGAACCCGCCCCGACCGAGATCGCGCCCCCGCCGATCCTCGCCTCGACGGAGCCGGCCGGCCCTGCTCTATGGCGCAAGCCGGCCGTGATCGCCCTCGGCGCGCTCGCCGTG
>JAICGL010000313.1 GCA_025923175.1 Acidimicrobiia bacterium | reverse complement strand
GTGGCGGATGGTGGCCGACGGTCTGGAGACCATGCAGATCGCCGAACGGCTCTACGTCTCCGAGCGGACCGCGAAGCGTCTGGTGGCGTCGCTGCTCCGCCGGCTCCAGGTGGCCAACCGCATCCAGGCGGCGGCACTGGCTGGCCAGACGGGCCTGCTCGACGACGTCCCGGCCCCAGCACCCGGATCATGACAGGGCCCGGAGGATGACTGCTGCCATGGACGACGACGTCCTCACCGTGGTGCTCGTCGACGACCACCAGCTCTTCTCACGTGGTCTCGAACTGCTGCTCAACACCGACCCGGAACGTCGCGTGCGGGTGCTGGCCCGCACCGAGCACGCCGACAAGGCGCTCGAGCTCGTCCGGCATCACCGGCCCCAGGTGGCCATCATCGACCTCGTCATGCCGCCGCCGGGGGGTATGGCCGCCGTTGACGAGATCAAACGGCACTACCCCGACGTCTGCGTCCTGGCTCTGTCGGGCAACGACGACGTCAGCAGCGCCATCGGCGCCCTCCGCAACGGAGCCGACGGGTTCCTGCTCAAGTCGTCGGAGCCCGACGAGCTCATCCCCCCGCTGCTGGCCATGGCCGCCGGCGTCTCGGTGGTGCCGCCACCCGTCATCGCGGCGCTCGTCGAGAGCTGGACGAAGTCGGGTCAACGGGCCGTGAGCGACCTGACCGACGAGGAAGTCGACCTCCTGCGCCTCGTCGCCGCGGGTTTGGAAAGCCTCGAGATCGCTGAGCGTCTCCACGTCTCGGAGCGCACGGCGAAGCAGCGGGTCTCTGCCCTCCTGCGCCGGATGGGAGTCACCACCCGGGTGCAGGCGGCCGCCCTGGCGGGCCGCTGCGGGCTCCTAGGAGACTGCTGAGCAATCCGGTTGTGCGGATCGGCGAGTCAGATTCGTCGCTCGCAAGGACGCAGGACGAAGCAATAGCAGTGCCCTATAGGCGAGGACGAGGACGCCGCGAGCGGCGAATCTGGCCGCCGAGACGTGCGACCCGATTGCTCAGCGGTCTCCTTATCCTCGTAGAGAAATCCAAAGCACCCTGCGACCCTTGAGAGAAGTCTCTCTCGCTCACCCGCCTGCCGTTCGTCAGACTGGCGGAGGATGGACGATCGGGCTGACGACCTGCTGACTGTCGAAGAGGTCTTGCTGCGCCACGCCGGCATCAGCGGAGCCGTGGTCATCGTCGTCCCCGACGACGTCGGTGGGAAATCCCTCAAGGCGATCGTTGTCCCCGCCCCCGGGGCGCGGCTGGGCGAAGCCGAGGTCCTCGCGTTCGCCGCATCGCAGCTCGCCGGCTCCCAGAAGCCGCAGTCGGTGGAGTTCGTGGCTCAGCTGCCAGACGATCTCAGCTCGCGAGGCGGGACAGCTCCCCCAGAAGGTGGAAGTACTTGAGCAGCGTCACCGCTGCGATGATCACCAACCCGCCGACGACCATGATCGCCACCGGAACCCGGCCACGCCCGTCTGACGCGGTCGCCGGGGTCCGATCGGCCTCGAGAGAGACCGCCTGCTTGGTGCGCACCGCAACCGGCCCGGCGGGCTTCTCTGGGTTCACCCAGGGGGAAGGGTCGTCGTCAGGCAGGGACAGCGTGTCGGGACCGTCCACCGCCGCCCGCCGGCGCGCCTCGGCGATGAGCGGAACGGTGGCGCCGATCATCACGGCGTAGGCGGCCAGCTTGACGGCCAGCGAAAGGTAGTAGGGCTTGGCGTAGGGCAGGCGGAACAGCCGGCTGACCTGATCGGGACTGAGCGGGACCCGGTAGGCGACCGAGTTGACCATGTTGTAGATCCCGCTGGCCACCACCAGTCCGGTCGTCCACCAGGCGGCCCGGGCGATCTTGTCGAGGTGCCCGTCGAGCACGTTGCCGCCTTCGGAGAGGAAGCGCCGACCGGCCGGGAGGGCCAGCAGCGCCAACAGGGCGATGAAAATGGCCCAGGCGATGGCCACCAGCGTGTGCACCCAGAGCACTGCCACGCCGAGCGGCTCGCTGTCCGGCGTGCCAGCGGCGGCGGCTGCGCCGGCCCCAGCGGCCACGGGTGCGTCGACGACCAAGTCCGCGGTCCCCCGGCCGAGCACCTCGGATGCAACCCCGGGGTCGGCGTGGGCGGTCTTGGCGAGGGCGGTGATCGTCCACGAGCCCCCGTAGGGCACGATGACGAATCCCTGGTGGATCCCCTTCGCAGAAGGATCGTTCGCTTCGAGGGGCCCGATAGAGAACGGACCGGCCTCGTCGCCGCGGCTGTTGCGGGCGGCGGCGAAGACCAGGTGGTCGACCGGCAGCGGTTGCCCACCGTCGCCTTCGGTGACCGTCACCCGGACCGGGATCCACAACGGCGTCTGGCCCACCTTGTCGGACCGTTCGACCCGTACCCGCACGTCCGATGGCTTCTCCGTCGCCTCTGCAGGACGGGCTCCACCGTGGAGCACGATGCCCAGCAGGGCAACGACCAAGACGGCCGACCGGCGCCGGCGACTGACGAGGAACCACCCCAGGATGGCCGCGGTGACGGCGATCGAGACGGCGGGGACGGCAAGGCCGAAGCCGGAACGGCCGGATCCGGCTCCGATGGCGACGTCCTTCCCCGGTTCGAGTACGACCGAATACACCTTGCGCAGGGGTACGCCGGGGGTGCCGCCCGGTTGTGTCTCGGCCCGGATGGCGATGTCGCGCTTGCCGGGTGCGGCGGTGAACGGCGCGGAGTAGTGACCAGCGCCATGGTCGCTGAGCGTCAGCGTCCCAGCCGCGGCGTCTGCCTCGGCGACGACGTCGAAACCGGGCGCGGGCGTACCCGAGTCCGCGTCGACCAATGTCACCGACACCGTCCAGTCGTTTCCCGCGACGGAGTGCAGGTTCAGGCGGTCGACGAAGAGCTGGACCCGACCTCCGGAGTGCGCCCAGCCCGGAGTGGCCAATGCCACCAGCACGGCGAGGGCCAGTCCTGCCCCGGTCACCACGGGCTTGCGCATCAGCATCATCAGGACACCAGTTGGTTCTCGGCGGACCACTTCCCGTAATGCGACGAGACCTTGACCTTGGCTTCGCCGAGCCGCTTGTTGAACCAGTCGAAGAAGAGCTTCTGGCGCTGCTCGTCCTCCAGCACCTTGAGGAGCGACGGCTTCGCTTCTTCGAACGTCACCGGAGCCTTGTCCTCCCGGCTGTCGGCCACCGCCACCAGATAGCCGCTCCCGCCGGCGACGGGCTCACTGCTCTGGCCGGCGGACAGACCGGCGACGGCGTCGAGCACCGGCTGGGGCAATGGCGTCAGCGGTGTCACCAGCCCGACGCTGCCGGCCTGCTTCGCGCCGAGTTCCCTGGCGGCGGCGTCGAACGCCTCGCCGGTGAGCCTCCGCTCCTTCAGCGTCCTGGCCGGCTCCGGCGTGTCGAAATAGGCGACGCGGGCCTGAATCTGCCAGGTCTGGTTGAAGAAGTCCTTGCTGCGCTCGTACTTCTGGCGGAGCTCGAGGTCCGACACCGCCACCTTCGGAAACACCTTCTCGCCGATGGATTTGGACAGGCGGGCATCGCGCAGCGACTGTTCGAGGTCGGTCTTGGACCAACCGGCCGATTCGTACTCGGCCGCCGGCACCTGCTCAGCGGCATGCTCCTCGATTGCGGAGGGGTTGTCGGAGACGTTCATCTCGGCGGCGATCTGGCTCAGGTAGACGCTGCGGATGACGAACCCGAGGACCTGCTTCGCCGCGTCCTCCCGGTCGATGTTGGCCGGTGCCCCGCTCTCGGCGGCCTTGGCAGTCTGAGCCTTGACCCACTGGTTGGTCAGGCGCTCGACGCGGTCGGAGGTGATGTCCTCGGAGCCCACCGTGGCGGCCACCGCGGGCGGCCCGTCGTCGCCGCAGCCCGCCATCACCACGGCCACGGCGACGGCCAGGACGCGCAGTGCTTTCACCGCTGTCCCTCCTCGAGGACCTGCGCCAGCCAGGGGTTTACGACCTCCTCGGGATCGCCGTCGTCCGGAGACTCGCTGAGGATCTCCGTTTCGAGTTCGCTGCGGGGGGTGTTCACTCGTTCCCCTTTGAGGACCGACCGTAGAGCGTCGACCGTACCCCTGACCAGAAGGTAGACGTGACTCGGATCCCCCTCGAGCCGGGCGTACGACCCGGCCCCGGAGAAGGTCACCGCTCCGACCGAGACGACCTGCTCCGCTCCGGCCGCGTCCTGGATCCGGACGACGAACTGCGGCTGGGCCAGCCCGAAGTCGTCGCGCTGCGCATCGGCGTCGAGCCGCCGGTAGGCCTGCAGCGGCAGGATCTGATCCTCGCTCTCGGCGATCAGCGAAACGGTTGCCTCCGGCGTCGGCGGCTCGGCCAGCCAGGTCGCGCTCGACGTCCGCACGAGCGCCGCCACCCGCCCCTGCCCTTCCACCGCCAGGCGGTGAACCTGCGCAGGCGGCAGGTCGACGACGGAGAAGATCACCGGCTGGGCGGGCGCCGCCGGGGCGGCGACCTCCGGCTGGTCCTTGGCGCCGCTCGAACAGCCGACCAGAGACAGCGCCGCTAGCATCACCGCCCCAGCGACGACCCTGACGGTCACGACCTTCCCGGGCAGCCGACGCATCGCGCTCATCCCCTCCGCAGGCGCAGCAGCGCCACCGGCATCGGGATCATGAGCGCCAGGGCAGGGAACACGATCGCCGAACGGACGAGATGGTCCCTGCGGTCCCGGGTGAGGACGATCTTGCGCACGCCACCGAAGCTGCGCCCGGCGGAGATAACGTCGGTTTCCCGCGCCACCCACTGGACGAGCCCGGTGGCGAAGTCGCGATTACCGAAGTTGTCGATGAGCCGGTTGGAGGCCACCGCCGAACTGCCCACCACGGCCAGCCGCGAGACGGTCAACGTCGCGCTCCCCGCCTGTTCGGACACCGCACTGGCGTCGTAGAGGGCGGCGAGGACGTACGGGCCCGGGGCGGGGTTGCCCACAATGGAGCTCTGGGAACTGCTCGAAACCAGGGGCACCACCGTCTCGGGGACGAGCGGTTGGACGATTTCACCGGTGATCGCCTTCTCGATCGGGTGGGGGGCGACAAAGAGGACCGGGATACCTTCGCGCTTCAGGTCACGGATCGGCGGGCTCTCCGACGGATAGGAGAAGGCGACCACCGACGTGGGGTCGTCGGCCAGTGCGCTGCGATCGCGCACCTCACCCTGACCGAAGGCCACGCCGAAGGGGCGCAGCAGCTCGTTGAGCTGAACCCGGGTAGCGTCGTCGGGGTCGCCCATGACGATG
>JAICGL010000312.1 GCA_025923175.1 Acidimicrobiia bacterium | reverse complement strand
CCGGCCGGGGATGAGGGGCTTTGGCGGGCCGCCACCTTCTGACGTCTGGCAATCGGCTGGGCTCTGATCGGAGAGGCTTCCGTGAAGGTAGGCGGCCGGCAGGACGACGGTGAGGTCTTCGATGGCGCGATCCCCGGCGAAGAGGCCGGCGGTGATCGTCCCCTCCTGATGGATCCTCACCGAACCGTTCGCCATCATGACGTCCCTCGTGTACTCCCACGTACTGACCTGCCCGTTGTTCCAGACGATGTAGTCCTTGCCGGTGTTTCCCTTGACCTCCGGGCTGCACGATCCGCTCGGAGAAGGGCCGAGGTGCCGGCTCCCGGAGCTGAGAGTGGCGTCCGTGGATGCGCACGGGTGGTAGATGTCCGTGAGTCCCGGCGGAGACCCGTCCACATTGCTGGTGCACGTGACGTCCACGACAGTCGCCGTCTCAGGCGAAGCCGACGCCCCCGGACAGCCAAGCAACGTCAGGGCCGCGACCAGAACAACCAGTCGACGCATCCGCTCCCCCTCCTCGTCAGTCCCCGCCAACACTATGCATCTCCGGAGCCCTGACGGGCCCTGGATGAGTGAGCGGGATATCGTCGCAGCGTGCGGGCGAAGTTGGGGCTGCTCATCACTGTGTTCGCCCTGGGGGTCGCGGCCTGCGGCGGCGACGACCCGAAGACCGAAACGGCCGGCAAGGACAACGCCGGAGATGCCAGGGAGACGGTCAAGATCGGTGCCCTCGTGCCGCTCTCCGGTGACAACGCCCGCTTCGGAACCGAGATGCTCAACGCCGCCCAACTCGCCGCCGACGATCTCAATGCCACCAACGGTGTGCTCGGCCGAAAGATCGAGATCGTCTCCGGGGATGATCGCTGCGATCCCGACGCGGCCGGCCCCGCTGCCGACCAGCTTGCAATGCGAGGAATCGTCGGCGTCGCCGGCGGATACTGCTCGGGAGCAGCTGTCCCCGCCTCGGCGGCATTGGACGCCAAAGGCCTGCCCTACATCTCCGCCTACGCCACGAATCCCGCCCTGACCGATCGCGGGCTGCAGACGGTCTTCCGCATCCCGGGCCGGGACGATCAGCAGGCTGCGTTTGCGGCGCGCTTCCTGGCCGGCCCGGGCCAGGCCCGCAAGCTGGCCATCCTCCACAACAACACGCTCTACGCGAGCTACCTCGCCGAGCGGACCCGATCGGCCAACGACGAACTCAAGCTCGGAATGCAGATCGTGTTCTTCGACGACATCTCACCCGGGCAACCTGACTACCGGTCGACGCTGACGGCGATCAAGTCGTCCGGAGCGGACACGCTGTACTACGCGGGTTATCAGGCCGAGGCGAGCGTCATCCTGCGGCAGGCCAAGGAGCTCGCCCTGCCCGCCCGGATCGTTGGCAGCGACGCCACCGCCGACCCGTCGATGATCGACGCAACCGGCGCGGCTGCCGAGGGATTCGTTGCCACCGCCGCGCTGGTTCCCGAGCTGCTGCCCCGGGCGGGCACTTTCATTCAGGCGTACACCCAGCGGTTCGGCGCCCAGCCCGGCCCGTCCGGCGTGTACGAATACGACGCCGTGAGAACCCTGGCCAACGCCATTTTCTGGGCCGGATCCACGGATCCGAAGGACATCATCGAGGCGCTGCGGACGACCCGCCACGAAGGCCTCATCGGCGAGATCGCCTTCGACGCCAAAGGCGACCGCCAATCGACGCTCTATACGACGGCCATCGTCCGGGACGGGAAGTTCCGACCCCACAAGAAGCTCGACGCCCGGGACAACTGGGTCGACGGCTAACTCAGCGGCGACTGGCCGTACCGGCCCGATCCGAAAGGATGAGGAGTCGTAAGCTCCCCTCGATGGGCTTCACGGAGGGTTTGGGCGAACCCGAGATTGTCACCCTGCTCTTCACCGATTTGGTGGGCTCGACTGAGTTGTTGGGCCAGCTGGGGGAACAGGGCGCCGAGGCCCTCCGGCGCACCCACTTCGATCTGATTCGCGAGGCCGCGGCAGCGAGGAGTGCTACCGGCAGGTCCTTGATGTCGTGGTACCGCTCAGCCATCGGGTGCTCGAGGTCCATGGGCGCGTCGGGCTCGGTCTGGTCGCCTTGGAGCGGGATCGCCTGACCGAGGCCCGAGAACAGGTCGGCCGAGCCCGTGAGTTGACGGCCGGCGAAAGCTGGGCCGGTCTTGCCGGACGCCTCGAACTGGCGGAGGCCGCCCTTCGGGCAGCGGAGGGCGATCTCTCGGGAAGCGAAGCACTGTTTGCGCTGGCGGTGGACTGCTTCCGCCGTCGGGCCGTCCCCTGGGACGAGGCCGAGGCCCTCCTGTACTGGGGCCGCGCCCTGGCCCGCACCGACGACAGCCTTCGAGCCCGCGAACGAATGGACGACGCTCTCGCCGTCTACGAGCAGATCGCAGCGGCCGAACCCTGGCGGGCGAAGGTCAGGGCGGAACGCGTTCTCCTCGGCTGACGCCGGAGCTCGATCGAGTTATCGTCGGTGCTGCCGGGTGCCGTCCGCACCCCTGGGGGAGGGAACCATGATTCGTCGTCGCGCTCTCGGGCTACTGACGCTACCCATCGTCGTCATCGCACTCATGTCGCCGCTCTCGCCCATTGCCATCTCCTCGGCTGGCGCTGAGGAGGACTCGAGCGGCGACCTGCTGTTCCTCCATGTGCGGGGGACCGCCAACCGGAAGGCCGGGACGGCCCCCGAACGGTTCGCCTACGTCCTCGACGTCTACGACGCGTCCAACCGCAAGATCGGGACGGTGACCCACGACGCCGCCTTCACGTCGGCCACCACCGCCGAGATCATCAGCACGTTCGACCTGCCTTCCGGCAACCTGGTCAACCGGGCCATCGAGGCCTTCGCCCCCGACACGAGCCGGCAGAACCAGTTCCTCACAGGGATCCACCCCGAAGGGGAGACCCTGCTGGGCGACAGGGGTACCGGCGTTTACGCCGGCCGGACGGGGAGGCTCCGGATGTCCGGCTGGCACGAAACCAGCAAGTTCCCCGACACCCTCGGAGTGAACGACTTCTACGCCATCGAACTCAATCCAAAGGGGTAGGGCTCAGGCCGCTTGCAGCTCCCAGACCTCGAGGACGTCGGGGAGCGGCACGAACGTGTCCGACCCGTTGCAGAACACCCACAGGGTCTGCACGCCCGGGCGGCCGGCCGACACCAGTTGGCAGTCGTCGATGCGCGACCCGTCGGCGAGGGCGACGCTCACCTGACGGCCCTCCAGCAACCTCAGCTCCGACATCCGCTTTCGGCTCATATCACCATCCCTTTCGGCCGGTGCGACGTCTGGCTGAAGCCGGGAGACGGCGAAATCCAATTTGGGGGACACCCCCAAACCCCCGGGCTTCCGCCTAGTGAGAGTGACCGTCAGGGCTCTACGATCGCCGGGATGACCTGGGCCGCGGTCGCTCTCACCCTTGTCGCCGTCCTGCTGGCGGCGGCGCTCGTGATCGTGACCGTCTCCCTGCTGCGCACACTCCGGTCGCTCCGGTTGGTGATCGACGACCTGAACCGGGAGGCCGGGCCGCTCCTGGAAGACCTGCGGGGCGACGCCCGCAAGGCGAGCCGGGGCCTCGACCGGGTCGACGACCTGGTGGGGGCGGCCGAATCGGTCACCCGCCGGGTCGATGGAGCCTCCAAGGCCGCCTACGTCACATTCGCCAGCCCGGTAGTGAAGGTGCTCGCGGTCGGCCACGGAGTGAGCCGGGTGAGCCGCAAGTTGCGGGGGCGGCCGGAGGCCAACGGGACGAAGGAAGATCGACCCAGAGGCGCGGGGTCGTCCCCTGGGAGAAAGGCGTGAGACCGACGTGCTGAAGCGGGTGCGGTGGATGGCGATGGGGGCAGGGGTCGCGGTCTGGGGGCGGCGCCGGGTCAGGCAGTGGGCGCAGACCCATACCCCACCGGAGGTCGCCGCCCGGGCGGCCAAGCGGTCGACCGAGATGGCGGGGCGGAAGGTCACCGAGGTGCGCAGTGCTTTCGCCGAAGGCCGCCAGGCCATGCGGGACCGGGAGGCGCAGCTCCGCGAGCAACTCGACCCGACGAAGTACCCGCCGCCCGTTCACTACCAGCCCAAGGCGGGCCGGTAGGGTCCCAGGCTCATGGAGAGGGATCAAGCCCGCCAGATCGCCGAGGCCGTGGCCGTCGGACGCATCGCGATCGGAATTACCGCCCTCGTCGCCCCGACCGTCCCGCTGCGGCCCTGGGTCGGCCGTGACTTTGCCTGGCAGCCCCGGGCCAAGCTGTTGGCCCGCTCGCTCGGCGCCCGCGACCTCGCGCTCGGCGTCGGAGTGATGCTGGCCCTGCGCCACAAGGCGCCGGTGCGGGGGTGGGTCGAAGGGGCGGTCCTGGCCGATGCCGGCGACGCGCTGGCCACGCTGCTCGCCTTCGGGAGCCTCCCGAAGAGCGGCCGCTGGCTGGTGCTGGCCTCCGCCGCCGGAGCCGCCGCCGCCGGAAAGCTCGCCGCCCCGGTGATCGACTCCGAGGGTTAGGGCCTCAGCCGAGCCCGCGCTGGTCCTGCTTGAGAGCGGTGTCGACCGACAGCGCTGAGGCCACCACCAGGGTCCGCAGCGGCTCTTCGAGCGGGCGGTGGATCTGCACCACGTAGTTGTCGGCCGTGGTGAACATCGTCTTGGCCATGCCTTCCCAGGTCTTGGTGATGCGGGCCACCTCGGTGTCGGTGTGGTCCTTGACCGAGAAATTCCACGCCCTCCAGTTCTCGGCGTTGATGGAACCGATCGGCTGGCCGCCCGCCTCCAGGGAGAAGCGGATCTTCCCGACCATGTTCTGCTGCACGACCTGGCCGACTTCCTGACCGAGGGCGTCGTTGATCAGGATCCGCGACTTGAAGACCTTGGCCGGGCGCGTGACGGCCAGCAGCACGGTGCCGGCCATGTCGACCACCTGGAGCTTGTGCGTCATGAACTGGTCGTACGAGCCAATGAGCCGGACCGCCTTCTTGAGCATGCTCTGCCCGACTTGGCGCACCGCGCCCAACTGCCGGCCGTTGCCGTCGTAGATCGCGTACTCGTTGTTGAGCTCGATGAGCTTGGCCTTCTGGTTCACCACGAGGACGGGCTCCGTGAAGATCGTGCCCCCACCCATGGGGACCGTCTGCCCCGGGGGAGGCGGGTGAAGCTCCCGAGCCTTGGCGACGTCCCGCACGATCTTCTCCGCGGGACGGGCGACGGTGGGCGGGGGCCTCGACGTCGAATCGAAGTCCGTACTCTGGCGGCCGTGGGAGGCGACGTGCT
>JAICGL010000311.1 GCA_025923175.1 Acidimicrobiia bacterium | reverse complement strand
CCGTCGCACTTCCCCCGGATCCTGGCCGCGGCGTCTCGCGGCCAGCGGATCGAGACGTTCGAGACCATGGTGGGGCGCGACGGCGTCCGCCTCCAGGTGGCGTTGCGGGCGGTACCGACCCGCAACGGCGGCGGTCAGGTGACCGGCGCCCGGGCCACCCTCCGCGACGTCACCCCGGAACTGGCCGAGGAGGCCCAGGCCTGGCTGATGGCGTTGCTGGAGTCGTCGCACGACGGCATCTACGCCCTCGACACGCGGGGAGTGATCCGCAACTGGAGCCCCGGCGCCGAGCGGCTCTACGGCTACGCCTCACACGAGGCCGTCGGCCTGCCGTACACCTCACTCTTCCCTGACAACCGCCACGACGAGGCCAGCATGGCCCTCGACTGCGCCCTGGCCGGCGAACCCGTCACGCTGTTCGACACCGAGACCCGCCGCAAGGACGGTGGCCTGATCCCGTCGGTCCTCAACCTGTGGCCGGTATGGGACAGGAGAGGCAAGGTGGCCGGCGTCTCGGCCATCGCCCGTGACGTGACAGACGAGTCGCTCGTCCAGGAAGCACTGGCCGACAGCCAGGCCCGCTTGCGCGACACCGAGATCATGGCCCACGTAGGCCACTGGGTCTGGGACGTCGGCACCGGGGCCGTGCAGTGGTCGGAGGGCCTGCACCGCATCTTCGGTATCGATCCGGTGCGGTTCGCCGGGACCCTCGAGGCGCACCTCGAGGCGATCCATCCCGCCGACCGGGCCAGGGTGGTCTCGGAGATGCAGGAATCGGTGTCGGCCTCGCGGCCGTTCACCTCGCGGTACCGGATCCTCCGACCCGACGGCACGACGGCCTGGCTGGACAGCCAGGCGGACGTGGCGCCGGGGTCGGCACCGGGTACCGTGGCAGGGCTCCGCGGCATCTGTCAGGAGGTCGATCCCTTTCCGCGCAGCAACGAGGAGGCGGCTGGATGAACATCGAGGCGCGCCACAACGGATCGGGCTGCGGGGTGCCCGAACTCACCTCCTTCCGGGTCCGCTCTGATCAGGCGGCGGTCATGCTCGTCGCCCGGTCGAGCGCGGGGCCGATCACCTTCGGGACGGTCGGCATCGAAGGAACGATCGAAGCCGAACTGGCCGACGGGAACATCTCCACCGAATCGGTACCCCGGGCGCGCCTCGAGGTTCCTGTTGGCCAGTTCACCTCCGGGAACCAGTTCTACGACGGCGAGCTGCTGCGCAGGATCGATGCCCGCCGGTTCCCCTCGGCGATGGTGAATCTGCACAGGGCCGTGGCTGTCGGTAACACCGGCAGCTACCACGTGGCCGGTGATCTCACGTTCCACGGTGTCACCCAGCCGCTCGAGGGCACCGTCCAGATCAGCTTCCCCACGCCCGGGACCATGCTGGTGGAAGGCCGCCAGGTCCTCGATATGCGCCACTTCGGCATCACACCGCCCGGCGTAGCGATGCTGAAGATCTATCCCGACGTCCGTGTCGAGCTGCACCTCGAAGCGACCCTCGAAGCCGTCGTCGGAGCCTAGGGGCCATGGGGATCATCGACTTCGCCGCTGGCTACGCCCTCGGGGGCAAGGCCGGGAACCAGGGCATCGACGAGTTCATCGCCGCGGGCAGGGAGGTCATCCACTCCCGGGAGTTCCAGGCGCTGGTGGGCGCCGCCCGGAACCACGCCGCGACCACGTTCCGCCAGCTGGGCGACCTCGTCGAAGGAGGCAAGGAAGCCCAGCCGGCCATGGACAACGTGCTCGACCTGGTCAAGGCGCTCGTCGAGCGGCGCGATCGTCTCTTCGACGCGCTGCTGGGCGAACCCCCCGCCGAGACCGGCCCCCGGCCCGTCTAGCTACAGCTGAGCCTGCCGGTCGCGGGCCCCGGCGCACGCGGCTTGCCCCAGGCTGATGCCGCCGTCGTTGGGCGGCACGCGCGAGTGGAGCAGGACGCGGAAGCCCTCCGCTTCGAGCCCATCGACCACGAGGCCGAGCAGGAGGGCGTTCTGGAACACCCCGCCAGAACAGGCGACGGTCGTGAGCCCCCGCTCGGCCCGCACCGCCCGGCAGGCGCGCACGACACCGGCGGCCAGGCCGCGGTGGAACCGGGCGGCGACAACCCCTGCCGGCGCTCCTTGACCCAGGTCCTCCACCACCGCCCGGATGAGGTCGCCGGTGCCCAGCCGGAGCACCGATCCCGCATCGACCGGTAGCGGGTAGGCGCCCGTCTCGCCAGGGTCGGCCTGCTGCTCCAGCTCGACGGCGGCCTGACCCTCGTAGCGGATGACGTCCCGGATGCCGCACAGGGCCGAGACGGCGTCGAACAGCCGCCCGGCCGACGACGTCGCCGGCGACGCCACCCCTGAGCGGGCCACCTGGCACACGCCGCGCCAGCGCTCCTCGTGGCGGCGCGCGAGCGCGAGGTGCTCCGGCACGTCCGGCCCGTAGATGGCATCGAGCCAGGCGGCGGCCATCCGCCACGGCTCCCGGATGGCGGCCGCTCCGCCCGGCATGGGGACCGTGTCGAGGTGACCGACCCGCTCGAAGCCCGCCAGGTCGGCCACCAGGATCTCGCCACCCCACACGGTGCCGTCAGTGCCCCAGCCGAGCCCATCGAAGGCGACGCCGATGACGGGACCGGTCTCGCCGTTGTCGGCCAGGCAGGAGGCCACGTGGGCGTGGTGGTGCTGCACTCCGGTGAGCGCCAGGTGGCCGGCGGTTTCCTCCAGGTCGAGGGCGTACTTGGTCGAGAGGTACTCGGGGTGCAGGTCGTGGGCCACGACCTCGGGGCGGATGTCGAAGAGCCGCCCGAAGTGCTCGACGCCGGTGGTGAACGACTGCCAGGTCTCGTAGTTCTCGAGGTCGCCGATGTGGTGCGACACGAAGGCGTGGTGTCCCTTGCCGAGACAGAACGTGTGCTTGAGCTCCGCCCCGCAGGCCAGGACGGGCCGAGGGAAGTCCCAGGGCAGGGCGACCGGCCGGGGGGCATATCCCCGGGAGCGCCGCAGCACGATCTCCCGGCCCCGGAAGACGCGGGTGACGGAGTCGTCGACCCGGCTGTGGATGGGCCGGTCGTGCATGAGGAAGACGTCGGCGATTTCGACCAGGCGGCAGGCGTCGTCGTCCTCGTGGACGATGGGCTCGTCAGAGAGATTGCCGGAGGTCAGCACGAAAGGCGCGCCGATGGCGGCCGCCAGGAGATGGTGCAGGCCGGTATACGGGAGCATCACGCCGAGGCGGCGGTTCCCCGGAGCGACCGAGGGAGCGATGGCAGCGCCGTCCCGCCGCTCGAGCAGCACCACCGGACGGGACGCGCTCTCGAGCAGGGCCTGCTCCTCGGCTCCGACCTCGCACCATCCCCGGGCGGCGGCAACGTCGGCCACCATCACGGCGAACGGCTTGTCGTCGCGGTGCTTGCGGCGCCGCAGCCCGGCCACCGCAGCTTCGTCGCCGGCCAGCACGGCGAGGTGGTAGCCGCCGAGGCCCTTGATGGCCACCACGTCGCCCGCCCGCACCCGTTCCGCCGCCTCGGTCAGCGGATCGTCCGCCGGACAGGGCGTGCCGTCACGATCGATCAGCGCCAGATGCGGTCCGCAGGCCGGGCAGCAGATCGGCTGGGCGTGGAAGCGCCGGTCGGCCGGGTCCTCGTACTCCGCCGCGCAGTCGGGGCACATGGGGAAGCCGGCCATCGTGGTGTTGGGACGGTCGTAGGGCACCGTTGTGGTGATGGTGAAGCGAGGGCCGCAGTTCGTGCAGTTGGTGAACGGGTAGCGGTAGCGGCGGGCGGCCGGGTCGGCGATCTCGGCCAGGCAGTCGTCGCAGGTGGCGACGTCGGGCGAGACGAGGGCCGTACGACCGCCGCCGTCGCGGCTTTGGGCGATCTGGAACGTGCCTTCTCCCTGCGGATCGAGCTCCCGGACGGAGACCCGCTCGACGACGGCCAGCGGCGGTGCCTCCGCTCCGAGCGAATCGACCAGCTTGGCCAACGCCTCAGGGTCGCCTTCAGCCTCGATGACGACACCCTGGGCGTCGTTGCCCACCCACCCCGCCAGACCGAGGCGGCCGGCCAGCAGATGGACGAAGGGCCGGAACCCGACTCCCTGGACAATGCCCTCGACGCGGATCTCGATGCGTCGATGGGCGCTCTCGGCCGCCGCTGTCAGCTGCGGCCTCCGGCGAGCTCGGCCTGCACCAGCGACCAGAGCACGTGGTACAGGGTCGTCTGGGCCTCCTGGATGCGGTGGACCGACGACGACGGCACGGCGAAGAGGAAGTCGAGACCGGCTTCGGCCATCGGGCCCCCGTCGTAGCCGGCCAGCCCGACCGTGAGCAGGCCGCGCCGCTTACCCTCCTCCAGCGCCCGGATCACGTTCTCGGAGCCACCGCTGGTCGACACGGCCAAGGCGATGTCGCCCCGCCGGCCCACGGCCGCCACCTGCCGCGCGAAGACCACGGCGAAGCCGACGTCGTTACCGAGGGCGGTGAGGACGGCAACGTCGGCAGTGAGCGTCAGCGCCGGGAGCGGCCGGCCGTCGCCGACCCCCGACAGGAAGGCGCCGGCCACGGCGGCGGCGTCGGTGCTGCTGCCGCCATTGCCGAAGGTCAGGAGCCGCCCGCCGGCCGAGAACCGCTCGGCCATAGCCCGGGCGCAGGCCTCCAACTGCTCGCCGAACCGCTCCGCCACCACCCGGCGGACGGCCACGATCTCGGCCGCCTTCTCCTCCGTCGACCGGCGGACGGCCTTCAGAACGGCGTCGAACCCCTGCGGCTCGTCATAAAGGAACGGGTACAGCGCCTCCATGCCGCTGCTCATGGCGTCTCCGGTTCGAGGCGGGCGATCGCTTCACCGGCGTGGACCAGCAGCGTTGCTCCCACGGTGGCGGACACGAGCGCCACGCTGATCTCCTCCTCGTGCCCCTCGACCTCCACGACGGCCAGATCGTTCGGCAGGAGCTGCACCACCCGCACCGGTACGGCCACGTCGCCGCAGGTGATGCAGACGTCGTCGGTGCAGCGGGCCGACCGGTCGTCGCCGGTCATCGCGGACCGTCGAGTACGGCCGGCTGCTCGAGGAACACATGCACCAGCTCCCACAGCACGTGGTACATCGTGACGTGGATTTCCTTGACGATGTGGGGATCGTCGGACTCGGCCCGCAGGACATGATCGGCCGGGATGGCCACACCCGCCCCGCCCGGGTCGCGCCCGGTCAAGGCCACGGTGAGCAATCCCAGGCGACGGGCCTCGGCCAGGCCCCGCAGCACGCTGTCGACCGGG
>JAICGL010000310.1 GCA_025923175.1 Acidimicrobiia bacterium | reverse complement strand
GACGTCGACCCGCTCGACCGAGATCGCCCGGGTGGGGCAGGCGGCGACGCAGGCCGGTTCGAGCCCCTGACCCAGCCGGGGCAGGCACATGTCGCACTTGGTCACGATCCGCCGGTCGGGCTGGAATACCGGCACCGAATACGGGCAGTTCCAGGTGCAGTACTGGCAGCCGATGCACTCGTCGGCCTGGTGGGCGACGACACCGTTGTCGAGCTTCACGTAGGCGTTGGTCGGGCAACCGATGAGGCACTCCGGCTCCAGGCAGTGGTTGCACGACATCGACAGGTGGAAGCGCCGTGTGTGGGGGAACTCGCCGCCTTCGATCTCGCCCACCCGGCGCCAGGCGGTCCCCGACGGGAGGCCGTTCTGCTCCGCGCAGGCCGCCTCGCAGGAGTGGCAGCCGACGCAGGACTCCATGGCGAAGGCAAACCGGTACTGCTCCCCGGCTTCGAGGGGCAGCAGCGCCGGGCCCTCGGATGTGATGCCGGGGTCGAGGAGGGGCAGTGCCATGCAATGAGCCTTCCGGCCCGCGGTTGCCCGACCGTTGCTCCTCCGTGAAACAGGAACGACGATCTCCGCACAACGGCACTCGACCCCTTGAGAGAGGGCCGGTCTCAGCCGGAAATCAACGTTCAGCCTGCGACGGCGAGGCGATACCCGCGGCGATTGCTCGTCTCCAGTGCCACTGCAGCGGGGCCGAGCTTGGCTCGCAGGCGATTGACGGTGACCTCGACCGTGTGCTCGCTCACGGCGGTCGCCCAGGCGAGCTGCGAGAGGGTCCGTTTCGACATGACCGCGCCGCCGGCCGCCGCCATCGCCTCGAGGAGCGTCCGCTCCCGGGGGGTGAGGCGCACCTGCTTCCCGTCGATGGCGAGGCGGGCGCCCTGGAGCCGGACGGGCAGGCCGGCCATCTCGAACTCCCGGCCGCGCCGGCCGAGGTGGTCGGCCAGCAGGCCGATCATCGACCCGAGGCGGTTCGGTTCGGCCACGACCACACCGGGCAGGCCGGCGGCCAGGGCCGCTCGCGCGGTCAGCGGACCGACACAGGCGCAGATCACGCCGGCCGTGGCCAGGCGCTCGAGCAGCTCCGGGCCGCCCCCCAGCGCCAGGTTGCGAGCGGCGGCCTGCGACGTGAACGTGATCGCGTCGAGCTCCCGGAGCGCCGCGGCGTCCCGGAGGCGGGTCAGGCCCGGGTCGGGCTCGGGGGCGCTCAGCCGGTAGACGGGCACCTCGATGACCTCGGCGCCGAGCTGTCGCAGCGCTTCGGCGAACCACGTCATGTCGCTGCCGTGGAGGAGCACGGCCACCCGCTCGCCGGTCACGCCGCGCTCGGCGAGGTGGTCGACCAGTCCATCCAGCGTGTCGGTGGCGGCCTGCCAGTCCACGTCCAGCCCTTCACCGACGAGGGCGCCCGCCGTCGACGCCCCGCGGGGGAGGACCGACGCGCCGCACAGGGTGCGCATCACCGACGGCCCGAGCCCCCACGACCAGGCGCTCGAGATCCAGCCCTGTACCGCGGCGGCGGAGGACGCCACCCACAGATCGGGGGGCCGTTCGATCAGGGCGGCGGTGGTCGACCGCAACAGAGAGTCGTCGACGCGTTCCGTCCGCACGGTCGGAACGAGCAGCACGGTGGCGTCGCGTCGCTGGAGGAGTTCGACTTGCTCACGGGCCCGACGCTCGGCCGTCACGGCCACGGTCCAGCCCGCCAGGGGGTCCATCCGTCCAGGCTTGCCGCACGACATTGCCTGGATGTTCTGCCTTGGTTACAGACGCGAGAACCATTCCTTGCCAGCCGACGCGGCCCCCGGATCGCACTGAGTAAGTAGGCGCCGACGAACTTCGACGTGCATTCTCGGAGCTTTGCCCGTAATGTCCAACCTCTGCGACCTCATCGTCCTCACGGGTGTGTAACAGTCACGAGGAAGGCATGGTCACAGAAGAAGTTTTGGGGATATCCCTGATCCTTCTTGCGCTGTATCTCCGGGCGGAGGCATAGTGACAGAGCTGTAATTACAACAGCGTGTTCCCCCCTGGAGGCCTCACATGCACGAGCTGTTCCGGAGAGTGCCCGAGGAGGAGCGCCGCTGGCAGGAGAGGGCCAACTGCCTGGGAGTCGACCCCGAGCTGTTCTTCCCCGAGCGCGGGGCCTCCACCCGGGAGGCCAAATCCGTCTGTGCCGGCTGCGCCGTCCGCCTCGAATGCCTTGAGTACGCACTCCGCAACCATGAGAAGTTCGGTATCTGGGGCGGTCTCTCCGAACGGGAGCGCCGCCGCCTGCGCCGCCGTCGCGCCCTGGGCGAGATCGGAGCCATCAACGCCTCGGCCTGATCAGTCGTCGGTCTGAGGCGGCACCCTCAGGCTGACCGATCGGCGGCCCCGACTCTGGCTTCGATCGTCAGTTCGGAAGACAGGCCGCTCCAGGCGAGGAACTCCCCGCTGCATCGCTCGAGTTCGGCGGCGGGGAGGAGGCCCACGAGTTCCACGGCCGTGACGTCGCTCCCTCGCTTCGCCGCCGCCTGGCGTACCGCCTCGAAGGCTGCTTCGACCCCGGTGGCTGAGAGGTCGATCAGGTTCATCGACACCTGAGCCTGGCCCTTCGACTCGAGTGCGAATCCCAAGGCCCGCACCCCCGGCAGGCCCCCGTCCCGCTCCCGCACCTCCTGGGCGACCGCTCGAGCCACCTCAACGTCTGCCTCGAGCCCTCCGCCGCCGGCTGCCAGCTCCCAGTTGATCGCCACGAGAAACGGCCGGGCCCCGACGGCCATGGCTCCCGCCGTCGGATGCGGCTCCGGCGGCCCGAAGTCGGGCTGGCGCTCCCGAAAGGCCGTCCGGCGAATGTCCGGAAGGGTGCGACCCTCCGGGTCGGCGGGGCCGTAGAAGAAGACGGCGACGCCGAGCTCCTCCGCCACCCGCTCGCCCCACGCCCGGGCCGCCGCCGAAGCCTGTTCCATCCGCACCGGCTCGATCGGCACGAACGGCACCACGTCGACGGCCCCGATCCGGGGGTGCACTCCCGAGTGCCCCGACATGTCGATTCGTTCGATCGTCGCCCTGGCCAGCGCCATCGCGGCCTGGGACACCTCGCCGGCCGTCCGCCCGGCGAGCGTGAAGACCGATCGGTTGTGGTCCGCGTCGGTGTGCACGTCGAGGAGCGCAGACCCGCAGGCCGCCGCCACCGCGTCGAGGACCTCAGGACGGCGCCCCTCCGAGATGTTGATCACGCATTCGAGCATGGGCGGGGACAGTACCGTTGCGGTCCGTGCAATTCGGACTGGCGCTGCCGCACTACGACTTCTCGATCCCGGGGGAGTCGCCGCTGCGGTTCGAGACGATCGTCGAGCATGCCCGGGCGGCGGAGGGCCTGGGGTTCGACGCCCTCTACGTCTCGGACCATGTCAGCCTGGCGATCGAGAAATACGGCGGGCCGCCGGGGGAGTACTTCGCCTACGAGCCCCTGACCACGCTGGCCGCCGTCGCCGGCGCCGCCACACGGGCCCGCCTCGGAACCCTGGTGCTGGCCGAGGTGCTGCGCCCCGCCGGCGTGCTGGCCAAGGCGCTGGCGACGCTGGACCGGCTCTGCGGCGGCCGGCTCGACATCGGGATCGGCGCCGGCTGGTACGAGCCCGACTATGCGGCGGTCGGCCTCTCGCTGCCCCCGCCGGGCGAGCGCCTGGCCCGGCTCCGGGAGGCGCTGGCCATTCTCGACGCCCTCCTGCCCGGAGGCCCGGCCACGCTCGACGGGAAGGCCCACCTCGTCCGGGACGCCACCAACCTGCCCCCGGCCCGGCAGGAGCCCCGGCCGCCGATCTTCGTGGGGGGCAAGGGCGACCGGCTCCTTCGGCTCGTAGCGGAGATGGCCGACGGCTGGAACACCTGCTGGGCCTGGACGCCCGACGACTACCGGGCCCGCCTCGACGTCCTCCACCGGGCCTGCGAGGACGTCGGTCGCGACCCCGCTTCGGTGCGGCGGACCCTCGGGCTCTACGCCCTGGCGGGAGAGGACGAGCGCGACCTCGCCGCCCGCTACGAGCGGATGCAGGCCGAAGCGCCGGGCGGCATGCTCGACCGGGTCCCCCTCGAGGAGTGGCGAGCCGGGCACCTTGTCGGCACCCCGGAGCAACTGGCCGAGCAGGTGGCGGGCTGGGCAGCGCTGGGAGTGGCCGAGATCATCGTCTCAGCCGGGCCGCTGCCTTTTTCCGTCAGCGGCCGCGACGACCTCGATCTGTTGGCCCGGGCGCTGAGGGCGGCTGTTTAAGCACCGGGTAAGCAAATGACAAGGCTGCGCTGCCGATCCAAACGTCAGGGCGGTAACCTGGATGGAAAGGCATCAGGGGGCATCCAGGTCCTGGTGTGACCAAGCCTTGATCGAAAGGACATCCCGTGGGTGGACTCGGGGCTCCGGAACTTCTCATCATCCTCGTGATCTTCATGCTCATCTTCGGCGCTGCGAAGCTCCCGAAGCTCGCCCGTTCACTGGGTGAGTCTTCGAAGGAGTTCAAGAGGGGTCTCGCCGAGGGCGCTGCTGAGGCTGACGCAGCGGAGCCGCAGACCAAGCCCGACGCCAAGAGCTGACAACCGCCGGCGCTGCGACGCCGAAGCCTGCTGAGGAGCGGGTCGTCGCGGGATCGGGAACTCCCGGGCAGTCACCGGCGTTCCCTTCTATGACCGGTGAGGTTCCCACCTGGGAAGCGGTGGCCCGTACCCACGGGCGCTTCCTCTACAACGTGGCCTACCGGCTGACCGGCAACGACGATGATGCGTACGACCTCGTCCAGGAGGCGCTTCTCCGGGTCCGCAAGGGCCTCGAGACCTACCAGCCGGGGTCGTTGGAGGCCTGGTTGTCCCGGATCGTGACCAACGTCTTCCTCGACGAGGTGCGCCGCCGGCGGCGCCGTCCCGTCGAGGCCCTCCCGGAGGACCCGGAGCGCCTGCTCCCGTCTAGCCCGGGTGCCGACGAGGCGACCGACAGGCTTCCCGACGAGGTCCAGGTCGCGCTCCGGCGCCTCCCGGAGGACTTCCGGACGGCCGTCGTCCTCTGTGACGTCGTCGGCCTCAGCTACGAGGAGATCGCCGACGCCCTCTCCGTCCCGGTCGGGACCGTCCGGTCCCGGATCCACCGGGGTCGGCGCCTGCTGCGGGCGGCCCTTCAGTGAACGTCTTCGGGGGATCGCCCCCGGGGTCCGGGCCGCACCTCGAGGACGCCCTGTCGGCGTACCTCGACGACGAGCTCGCCCCCGCCGCCCGCCGGGAGGCGGAGGCCCACCTTGCCGGCTGCGCCGAATG
>JAICGL010000309.1 GCA_025923175.1 Acidimicrobiia bacterium | reverse complement strand
GCCGCCGATGCCGCCGCCGGTCTCCTCGAACGCGCCCGGGCCCTGCAGGAAGGGTCTGCACCGGCGGTCCGTCCGGTGGTAGCGGCATACGAAGCGCTCTGCCGGGCGGAGGAACGGCGGGCGGCCGGCGCCGATGACGCCGGTGTCTGGGCGGAGGCAGCGGAACGGTGGGCCGCCTTCGATCAGCCCTATCCCTCCGCCTATGCCCGCTACCGGGAGGCCGTGGCTTACCTTCGCAGCCAGTCCCGCTCCGCTCGGGCCGCCCAGGCGCTGCGCACGGCCCACGCGACGGCCGTCCGCCTCGGCGCTGATCCCCTGCGGCAGGAGATCGAGGTCCTGGCCGGCCGGGCCCGGCTGGTACTCACGCGTCCCGAGGAGTTCTCGGACGACGGGCGAGGCGACTCGGCCGTCTCCGACGACCAGGCGAAGGAGGCACCGAGCCCGCTGGACGCGCTGACGGCCCGGGAACTGGACGTGCTGGCCCTCATTGCTGAGGGCCGGACCAACCGGGAGATCGCTGCCGCCCTCTACATCTCGGAGAAGACGGCGTCAGTGCACGTATCGCACATCCTGGCCAAGCTCGGCGTGCGGAGCCGTGTGCAGGCCGTGGCCGTCGCCCACCAGGTGGGCGTGCCCCGTCGTTGAGTCGGCTGGCGCCGGCTCAGTCGCCTTCCCGGGCCCAGGCGGCGATGAACTCCACGTCTTCGAGGCCGGGCTGGAGCTGGCGGCGGCGGATGGCCCGCACGCAGGCGTTCCAGCGGATGATGGCCGAGTCGTCGCCTGGCGGGCGGATGGCGGCGGCCGCGGCGAAGCGGTCCATGGCCTCGCAGTAGCGGAGGAAGACGAGGACGGGCGGGGTGTCGAGGTCGAGGTGGGCCCGGGCTTCCCGCTCCAGGACGACGGCCTCGTAGTAGCGGCGCTGGTACTCGTCCTTGAGCTCCCCGACGACCTTCATGGCCAGTTCGACGCGGGGCCGGCGCTCGATATTGAACTGGTCGGAGATCGCCAGGATCAGGTCGATTTTGGCGTCCTGGTTATCCGGGTCGACCTGGAGGATGTCGAGGCAGACGCTCTCGGCCTCGTCGGGTTCGGCCAGTAGCCGGTAGCGCTCCGCCTTCTTCAACGCGTCGGGGATCGAGTCCTTGGACAGGAGCCGGAATGCAAAAGACGAGGGCATGCCCCGCAATGTAGGACGGGCCGGGGGCTCCCGCAGAAACGCTGAGCGCTCCAAGGGGCGCGGCCTGGGGTGATCCGGCAATGATGGAAGAAAGCCCATCGATTCCAGGGAGGTCCTGGTGGCACTTTCCGTCGGCGACACGATTCCGAACGTCAAGCTCACGACCCTGACGACCGAAGGGCTCCAGCCGGTCGAGAGCGGTGAAGTGCTCGGTAAGGGCAAGGTCGTCCTCTTCGCCGTCCCCGGCGCCTTCACCCCGACCTGCTCCGATCACCACCTGCCCGGCTTCGTGATGCAGGCCGACGAGATCCTCGAGAAGGGCGTCGACCGCATCGCCTGCATCGCCGTCAACGACCCCTTCGTCATGGGGGCGTGGGGTAACGCCCAGGGGACGGGCGAGAAGGTCCTCATGCTGTCGGACGGCAACGGTGCATTTGCTGCCGCGTCGGGCATGGAGCTCGACCTCTCCGGCATCGGCCTCGGCACCCGCTCGCTGCGCTACGCGGCCATCCTCCAGGACGGCGTCGTGCAGGAGATCTTCATCGAGCCCAACCCCGGGAAGGTCGACGTCGCCTCATCTGACAAGGTGCTGAAAGCCTTGTAGAACAGTCGTTAAGTCCCCGCCGCAGGCAGGAGCCCGACCCCGTTCCGGCGAAACCCAAGGACGAGTTCGTCCGATTCACACGGTTCGCACGGAAAGGGCCGGCATGTCGGCGATAGAGAACAGTGACCAGCTTTGGGAAGTCCAGGCCGCTTCCGAAGCCCCCGCCGTGCCGGCGATGGCGGAGTGGTGGCGCCGCTTCGCCGCGCTGGTGATTGACGTCGCCATCATGTGGATCCCGCTCGGGATCCTGACCCGCTCGATGGACATGGGCCGTTACACCGGCTTCGCCGTCAGCGTGGCCATCGGCGTGACCTACTTCTCCCTTCTCAACGGGAGTCGCAAGGGCCAGACCGTCGGCAAGATGGTCTGGGGCATTCAGGCCCGTGACGCCGCCACCGGCGGCCCGCTCGGCTACCCCAAGGCCGCCCTGCGGTACCTCGTTCCCACGCTCCTCTTCCTGATCCCGATGCTCGGCTTCGTCCTGTGGGTGGCTGACGGTCTGTCGCCCCTGTGGGACAAGAAGCGCCAGGCAGTGCACGACAAGTTGGCCGGCAGCATGGTCGTGAACGCCGCTCGCTGAGCATCTCCAAGGCCCGGCTCCCCAGCCGACGCCGGTCGGCCCGCTCTAGCTAAACGGGTCGACCGGCACCTTCTCACCTGCTGGTAGACGCCACGGTTCGGCCGCCCGGAGAGGGCGGTCGAACCGCGTTTGGGGTAGAGAGAGGCCATGGCTGATGTGACCTTCTTCTTCGAACCGGTGTGCCCGTGGACTTGGCGGGCGGCCCGGTGGCTCATGGCTGTGGCCGAGGCCCGCTCGCTCGACGTCGAGTGGCGCCCGTTCAGCCTCTTCGTGCTCAACGACGGGCCCGACGAGGAGCACGGTGAGGAGACGACGGTCTCGTTTGGCGCCCTCCGGCTCGTGGAGCACCTGCACCGGTCCGGGCGTCAGGGCGACGTCGCCCGGTTCTACGGCGCGCTCGGGCAGCTGGCCCACGAAGAAGGGTTCACCTTCGACGACGAGCTCGTTTCCTCCGCCGTCCGGGCCGCCGACCTCGGCGCCGACGGTGCGGCGCTCGGCGATCCCGGCCTCGACGCCGGCGTGCGGGCCGCGACCGAAGCGGCCATCGCCGCGGCGGGCCCCGGCGTCGGCTCGCCGGTGTTCGTACTTCCCAGCGCCCGGCGCGGGTTCCACGGTCCCGTCCTCAAGACCGTGCCCGACAAGCGGGACGGGCTGGCATTGTGGGACGCGGTCGAGGCCCTGGCCCCGATCGACGGCTTCTTCGAGATCAAACGAGGGCGGAACTGAATGACGGTCCGGACCGTCGAATAAGACATGCGGATCAAAACGACGACCACCCTGCTGCTGCTCGCCCTTTTCCTCGCCGCCGGTGCCTGCGGCCAGGAGCGGATTCCGCAGGCCGGTGCGGCCGACTCGACGTCGACCTCCACCGGCGGTGAGCCCTGGGGGCGGACGTACCTGTCGACGTCGGTAACCGAGAACGGCCAGCCCAAGCCGCTCGTCGAGGGGACCCGGATCACGCTCAACTTCTTCGCCGACGGCCACCGCCTCGGCGCCCAGGCCGGCTGCAACCAGATGGGCGGGCCCGCCTCCTTCCAGGGCGGCCGTCTCGTGGTCAACGACATGGCCACCACCGAGATGGGCTGCGACCCGCCCCGCCACGCCCAGGACGAGTGGCTGGCCCGGTTCCTGACCAGCAAACCCTCGTGGGCCCGGTCGGGGTCGACGCTGACCCTCGACAACGGCAGCGTCCGCGTCGTGCTGGAGGATCGTGAAGTGGCAAACCCCGACCGCCCGCTGCGGAGCACGAAATGGGTGGTGGACACCATCGTCGAGCGGGAAGCCGCCTCGTCGGTGCCGGCCGGCGTCGAGGCCTACCTCACCTTCGAGGACGGCAAGAGCTTCCGTGGCAACACCGGATGCAACGGCATGGGCGGCAACTCGGTCGTCGACGAGGCCAACTCGACCATCACCTTCTCCGAGGTGATCACGACGAAGATGGCCTGCGACGACGACCGGATGCGGGTCGAGCGGGCGGTGCTTGCCACGCTCGACGGTGACGTCCGCTACCAGATCGACGCCGACGTCCTCCGCCTCGACGGCCCCGGCGGCCGTGGCCTGCGCCTCCGGGCCGCCGGGTAACCCTTCATCACGCGCAGCCTTGAGCTGCCTTCACGCCTATTTCTGACTAGTGCCATTTTGGCTTTAGTGCCACACGGCATTTCTGTCGTGATGCCCTCTCGGATGACGGTACGATGGGGCAGTCATGCCTGGCCTCCGCGAACGGCACATGGATCGCACCAGAGCTGCGATCGTCGATGCCGCCCTGGAGCTGTTCGCCGAGCAAGGGTTCACCGAAACCACCGTCGACGCCATCGCCGAGCGGGCCGACGTCGGACGGCGGACGTTCTTCCGGTACTTCCCCGCTAAGGAGTCGGTGCTCTTCCACGACATCGACGCCCAGATCCAGGCGACACTCGACAGCCTCGCCGCCCGCCCAGAGGACGAGCCGCCCTTCGAGGCCCTGCTCTGGGTGCTGCGTGACTCGGCGGGCCGGTTCAGCGCCGATCTGGAGAAGCGCCGCCTGCTGGCCAAGGTGGCCCACGAGTGCGACAACCTGCTGGTCCATCACCGGGCGGTCATCATGCGCCGCCTGGAGGACCTGATCACCGCCGAGATCGCCCGCCGGGCCGGCGTCCCGCCCGAGGACCTGGCCACCGGCGCAGCGGTGTCGGCGATCCTGGCCGCCTACGGCGCCGCCGTGCGCCGCTGGATCCTCCGGGGAGCCAACGAGCCCCTCCAGCCCCTGGTCGAGACGGCCCTGGCCGCCACCCAGGAAGCGCTGGCCTCGACGAAGGTCCGGCCCGCGACCTGATCAGACCCCGCCGGCTCCGACCGGGCCGGTGAAGGAGAAACTCTTGGCGGCGCCGGCGGCGACGTAACTGCCGGCGGGGACGATGATCGCGTCGGGTTCGAGGGGGCCGGTGCTGCGGGCGACGAGGCGCGTGGTCCCGTCGGCGGGGTTCAACCGGAGGAGGGCACCGTCGCCGCTCACGATGTGGGCGTGGGCGTCATCGGTGAGGACCTGGTGGAGAGGCCCGCCGGGGACGGGCTTCTCCCAAAGCACCTGGCCGGTGCCCCCGTCGGCGCCGATCACGCCGAACGGGCCGCCGACGAGCAGGTGGCCGCCGACGCCGATCCGCCCGTTGAGGCCGGCGGCCAGGGTGGTGCCGCCGACGAATCCGGCCGAGAGTGCGGCGCCGTCGCCGCAGTCGCAGGGGATGTGGGCAGTGGCGACGCCGCCGGGCCCGAGGATGATCACCCGCTGGACGAGGCCGCCCTGATACATCGCCACCGAGTTGCTCCCCACCGCCAGCAACCGGAGGCTCGGCGTGCTGATGCTGAATTTCCAGATCGCCTTGCCGGTGTGCGGGTTGACCAGCGCGACCCGTTGCTTGCCCTTCGGGCAGCGCTGGGTGATGGCGACCCCGCCCGGCCCGGCCACGATCTCGTTGGCCCGGGCCTTGCAGTCGT
>JAICGL010000308.1 GCA_025923175.1 Acidimicrobiia bacterium | reverse complement strand
TCCGTAGTCAGATGCTCTATCCATTGAGCTACGAGCGCTGGAAAACGGCTTGTGACCTGCGATTTTACTGAACTCACCCCGTCCGGTTTCCCGGGACAGCTTCTGACGAGGCGGCAGACAACTGGCGTGTGAGTGTATCTGGGCGGTGACTCGAGGAAAGACTGGCGCGGCTTCGGGCAGTCCGCGACGCGATTGTGAGGCGGTCAGCGTCAGTTTTCATCGGCCACCAAGAGTTGGAGAGTGCCGAAGAGATCGCTTGTGCGACGGCCTTAGGCGGCGGGGGCGGCGGAAGGCACGTCGGCGACGGGAACCCGGTCGGGGTCGGTCTCGGAGTGGAAGAGGGCGAGGGCCAGGCCTGCCCGCTCGGCGTCCTGGCCGGGGCGGAACTCGAGGCCCAAGACGGTGCCTTCCGGGCCGGTCCGGCGCGAGCGGACCTCAACCTCCAGCTTGACGGGGCGTCCGAGGTCGACCACCAGGGTCTGGACATCCGGCGGGGCGTTGGTCAGGTGGAGCTCCGGGGCCGGGACCACCACCCTGGCGCCGGTCAGGGACAGGTCCCGCACCGAGCACGGCCGGCCGTCGAGCAGGGCTGCGGCGTCGAGCTCGAAGCGGACGCTGGCCCGCCGCTCGCCGGCGAAGCGCTCCGATCGGATCCGGGCCATGGCCAGGCCCACCAGCACGACGTTGAACACCAGCCAGCCGAAGGCGCCGTAGACGACCCAGGGGACGCCGTAGTGCATCGGGGTCAGGCCGAGCAGCGTGGCGCCGAACCACAGGCTGGCCAGAACGGCCACGGCGGTGGTGGAGGACAGGAGGACGGGAATGGGCTGGCGGCGCCGGTCGTCGCCGATCCGGCCCTTGGGCGTCACGACGAAGCCACCGGCCCGCCGCCCGAAGAGCGTCAGGGTGGCGCCGATGTTGGCGCTCATCCGGACGAACTCGAACACCGTGGAGAGCATGTGCGGAGCCCGGCCCCGTGCCAGACGGGCCAGCGCCGCCCGCTGCAGCAGGAAGGTGGCGGCAAAGAGGCCGATGAAGGTGATGTGGTCGGCCAGGATCGGCGACGCCCCGGTGAGGAGCACGGCGGGAGGCAGCAGGAGGTAGCCGAGGGAGCGCCAGGCGTCGAACCAGCCGAGCAGGGTGCTGGCGTAGGCCAGGCGCTGCGTGGGCCGAAGCCCCGGCGTGAACAACGGGTTGTCCCGGCTGGCCAGCACCTGCATGGCGCCTTTCCCCCACCGCAGCCGCTGGATCTGGTACTGGCCGGCGTCGGCTGCGGCCAAGCCCCGAGACAGCACCTCGTTGTGATAGACGCTGCGCCATCCCCGCTTGTGCATCCGGATGGTGGTGTGGATGTCCTCGGTGACGGTCTCGGTGGCCACCCCGCCGACCTGGCGCAGGGCCGTCACCCTGACCACTGCGCCGGTCCCGCACCAGAAGGCCGCCCGCCACCGGTTCTTGCCCGGCTGGAGCACCCGGTAGAACAGGGCCTGCTCGCTGAACACGTGCTGGGCGGCGCCGCCACGCCACCACCCCCGGCGACGGGTCTCGTGCTCGAAGGAGTCGATGTTGTAGAAGTCCTGCGGGGTCTGGACGAAGGCCACCTCGGGATCGCTGAAGTAGCCCAGCGTGTGGCGGAGGAAGTTGCGGCCGGCCACGTGGTCGGCGTCGAGGATGGCCACGAAGTCGGCGTCGATGACGCCCAGCGCATGGTTGACGTTGCCGGCCTTGGCGCCACTGCGGTCCGTCCGGGTCAGGTAGCGGACGCCGAGCCGTTCGGCGAGGCGGCGGATCTCGGGCCGGTTCCCGTCGTCGAGGACCCACGTGTCGTGCGCCGGCTCGAGGGCGGCCGCGGCGGCCACGGTGGGCAGGAGGACTTCGACCGACTCGTTGTAGGTGGGGATGAGGACGGCGATGCGTCCCGGAGCCGTCCGACAGGGGGCGGGGGGCCGGACCGCATCGACGTCCCAGAGCGAGAAGGTGAAGAGCGCCAGACCGACGGCGGCGTGGACCTCGAGCAGGAGCTGGGGGATCGACAACCACCAGGCGTCGAGGTTGAGGGTGAACACCGCCCGCCAGGTGAGGTAGACGACGCTCATGACCAGGGCGGCGACGGCGATGGCCCGGATACGCCACTGCGCCGAGCGGGACTCCGGCTCGGGATGGTCGGGGCTGGTCAGGATCTCAGGGAGGCGGGGCGCAGCGGTCACATATTGTCCATCGGCGCCCCGAACTGCGCTGTAAAGCGTCAATATTGATGATGCCGGGCCCCGGAGGCCTGCGGCGTCCGCCCCTCTAGGGCGACGTACCGGCGAACTGGGCGTCGCTGATGAGGCGGCCGGTGCCTGTCGAGCCGGCTGCCTCGGGCCGCCGCACGGCGTCCCGGTAGGCGGCGTAGGTCCGGTACGACGTCCGCCCGTACTTGAATGTGCCGTCGCCCCGGGCACCGCCAAAGACGGCCCAGTCAGTCTCTTTGTCCTGGTTGAACCACACCACCATGCGGGCCTGGGCGCCGACGGCGTAGTCGAAGAGGGCGGTCACCCATTCCGATTTGGCCGCGACACTCGCCCCCGCCGCGGTGGCGGTCGTACTCGCCGTCTCGGTGATGGCCAGCGGCCGGGCGGAGAGGGCCCGCAGCCGGACCACCATCGGGCCCAGGACCGCCGCCGGCGAACGCCACGACGACCACGCCTGGCTGGCGCCCCAGTTGTACCCGTCGACCGCCATCCAGTCGACGACGTCGTCGCCGGGATAGAACTCCTCGGCAACCGCCCCGCCGACATCCTCGGAATTGACCGCCCAGATCCACTGGAGCTGGGCCGGCCCCATGCCGCGGGAGGCGAAGGCGCCGTGGACCCGGCGCCACATGGCGACGTAGTCGGACGGGCTGTTGGCGCCGACGGCCGCCCCCCAGGGGTACCAGTCGCCGTTCATCTCGTGGCCCAGGCGCAGGTAGGCGCGCCGGTCGTCGGCGGTCGACGGGCGTCCGTCCGGTCCATCGAGGAACCGCTTCAGCCGGGCGGCCCAGTCCGCCACGTACCCGTCGAAAGCTCCCGAGGCGATCCGTCGCTCGATGTCCCCCGGGGTGTTCTTGCCCGTGAACGGTTCCCACGTGATGAGCGGGATGTTGCCGTTGGCCCAGATGTTGGGGAGTTGCTGAGCGAAGAGGTTGTCCACCGTCTTGGTGGAACCATCCCAGTTGGTGAACAGGTTGACCACCGCGTGGCGCTTGCCCTGCCACGCCTCGAGGGCGCGGACCCTGTCCATGGCCCAGCCCTGGTTGCCGTAGGTGACGCCCACCAGGAACCCTCCGCCGCCCGAAGCGCCGACCAACGTGGAGTCGAAGACGAGGGCCAGCACGAGCATGACGCCGGCCAGGACGCTGCTCAGCGATCTGTGTCGGCCCATGCCCGTCCCTCCCATGAGTGCAGCTTGCCCGGAGAACTTGTTCGACGACCGACCGAGCGGCGCCTACCCGTCTCAGCAGGTTCGACAGGCCGAGGACGACGCCGGCGGCCACTCCTCCGGAGCAGAGCGAGGGGGATTTCCAACCCCCTGGGGCGTGAACCTCTTGCCGGTGTACGGGTTCAACGGATAGAGAGAGCCATGAGCCGACGCCGTCTGGGAATTCTGGTTGTTGCTTCTCTGGCCACTGGGGTGGTCGCCGCGGGAGCCACGGCGCCCTCGGGAGTCAGCCGGACGGACCACGCCCGGGCCACTATCTCGGCGCCGATCTCCGCCAGCGCGACGGGTGAGTCCGAAGTGGCGGGCCAGATGGTCACCGTTCCGCCGGGCGGGATCATCCCGTGGCACAGCCATCCCGGCGCCAACTTCGTGGCCGTCAAATCCGGGAAGCTGACCGTGTACGTGGGCGGCGACGACGCCTGCACGACGACCAGTTACCCGGCGGCCCAGGGGTACCTGGAGCACGTCGGCATGGTGCACTCGGCCAAGAACGAAGGGGCCGATCCGGCGGAGCTCTACGTCACCCAGGTCGGCGTGCCCGTCGGCGCCGAGCTGCGCAAGACGGAGGCGAACCCCGGCAAGGCCAACTGTCCTGCCGATACCACCGGCCCTGCGCCCACGGTGACGAACATCGTGCGGGCCAAGATCAGCGAACCGTTCGACGTGCCCTCGACGGCGACGTCCGACGTCATGATGCAGACCGTTGTCATCGAGCCCGGAGGCACCGTCGGCTGGCACAGCCACGCCTCGCCCACCTTCGTGGCCGTCAAGTCCGGGACGGTGACCTTCTACCGTTCCTCCTCCGCCGGCTGCACGTCGCAGAGCTACACCGCCGGGCAGGCGTACGTGGAGCCCGTCAACCAGGCGCACATGGGCCGCAACGAGGGCACCACCCCGGTCGAGCTCTACGCCACCTACCTGGCCGTCCCGGTGGGAGGCGCGCTGCGCGCCGAGCAGGAGGCCCCCAGCGGAGCGAACTGCCCGGACGCGCCCGCCCCTCAGGCCGCCCCCCAGGCCGCTACGCAGCTGCCCCGGACGGGCCTTCCCGCCGGGCTGCTGATCACCCTGGCCGCCGTTCTGGTCGGAGCCGGTTCCATGGCCCGCCGGGCGGGCAAGCGTTGAGCGGATGAATGGACCTCATCGAAGCCATCAAGACGACGGGTGCCTGCCGGTACTTCAGGCCTGACCCCGTCCCCGACGATGTGCTGGAACTGCTCTTCGATGCCGCCCGGTTCGGGCCCCAGGGCGGGAACCGCCAGCCGGTGCGCTACATCGTGGTGCGCGACCCGGCACTGAAGAAGCAACTGGCCGAGTGGTATCTCCCGTACTGGAACCGGATCGTCGACATGGCGGCCCGGGGTGAGTACCGGGGCTCGGCCCGCCTGCTGAGCGACGGCACGCAGATGGCCAACCACTTCGGGGAGATCCCTGTCCTCGTCGTCGTCTGCGCCGTCCTCGGCGACCTTGCCCGCACCGACGCCGAACTCGACCGGCCGGGCATCGTGGGCGGCGCCTCGGTGTATCCCTCGGTCCAGAACCTGATGCTGGCGGCCCGCAACGAGGGTCTGGGCACGACCCTGACCACCCTCCTGTGCGCCGCAGAGCCGCAAGTGAAGGAACTGCTGGGCATCCCGCCCGAACTCATCACCTGCGCCACGATCGCCCTCGGCTATCCGGAACGACCGCTGCCCACGAAGCTGTCGCGGGCACCGGTCACGGCCATGGTCTTCTCTGACCGCTACGGCGCGCCCCTCTTCCCGCCCGAGACAGCGATGACGTAGAGGCATCCGCCCTGGTCGGCGGCCGAAAGGGAACTTTATGGACGTGTGGTGGATCCCGCCAAGCGGGCCGCCGAAGCGGTACGGCGTCGACGATCTCCCTGCGCTGCTGGCCCGAGAGGACGGGTTCTGCTGGGTCGACGTCCCCCACTGTGACGAGCGCGCGGCCGGC
>JAICGL010000307.1 GCA_025923175.1 Acidimicrobiia bacterium | reverse complement strand
GCGGGTGATGCCGACCACGTTCTTCATCGACCGGGACGGAAATCTCGTCGAGCGCAAGGACGGCGAGATCTCCGAGCGTCAGCTCCGGACGGTCATCGACCGTCTCCTGGGCCTCTAAGCCTTCATCGGCGGCAGTTTCTGGAGCAGCGGCTCGATCTCGCCCCGGCTGGCGATGTTGTCGAACCGGGCAGCGACCTTGCCGTCGGCGCCAATCACGAAGACCCACGGTTCTTGCACGTTCTCATTGGTGCCGATCCAATCGGCAGCGGCGGCGTTGAGCCGGTCAGCGAGCTTCGTGGCCTTGTAGTCCTTGAAGACCTCGATGTGGATGAAGCGCGCCCGATCGCCGTAGGTCTTGGCCAGGTCGGCCACCACATCGGTCACCGGCCCGCAGAATCGGCTGACGCAGTAGGTGGGGGTGGAGATGACGAGGACGACCGGCCGCTTCTGGGCTACGGCTTCAGCCACCGTCGTCTGGTGAAGTTCGGCGTCGGGTACGGGCGTCGAGGCTGACGCCCGGGAGTCGATGGCCTCGGGTGGCGCTCCTGGGGTCGTGACCGTGAGATTCTGGCTCTTCGGGGCCGGGTCGCCCACGAAGGGCACAGCATGTTTGGGCAGCACCTGGAAGGCGGTCTTCGCCTCCTGGCGACCGTCGAGGTCGACCACCGCCGCCACACCCCAGAAGCCGGGGCGGTCGAAGGCCACGTTCGCGGCGTAGACCCCGCGCTGGTCGGCGGGGAGGTAGCTCGGCTTGGAAGTGTCCGCCGGCGTCGGCGAACCGGGAATTGGCAGGTAGGTGGCGGTGGCCGTCGGGCCTGGTTGGGGGGTGCCGCTGGCGTCGTTCTCGCCCAGGAAAAAGAAGCTGAAAGCAGCCGTGCCGAAGCCGATCGGGCCCTTGGCCTCGTTGAACATCCCTACCATGAACCGGCTCGCCGGCCCTACGGCGAGGTCGTAGCTGGCGACGGACCCCTGGACGACGTCGGGAACGGTGGTGGAGGACGTGTCGGCGCTGCCCTTCGCATCCTTCTTGTCGTCGCCCCCGCAGCTCGACAGGACCAGTCCGGCGGCGATGGCAAGCGCGAGGCCGGCGCGGATCGGGGCGGTACGGATCGGGTGGGGGCGCATGAGGCTGCTCCTCGTCACGTTGCGGGGCAGGCGTCGACGGTCACGTTGAAGCGGGCGAGGCTCGTCCTGGTGACGTCGGACAGGGAACGGAGGTCGGCGGCCAGTTGCGGCCCGGCGGCCTTGCTGGAGATGTCGGCTTCGACCTTCTGCTTCGCCTCGAGCAGGGTGGCCGATGCCGGGCGGTCGATCTCCTGGAGGCCGCGGGCGATGAGGTGGAGGCCGTCGTGCGACTTGCTGTTGAAGGTCTTCGCAGCGGCCGAGGTGTCGGTGGCGGCCTGTTGGGCGGCTTCGCAGAGGCCGGCGGCGATCACCCGGAGCCTGGCCGTGGTCACCGTCTCCCCCGCCATGGTGACCGAAGCCGGGGCCGTGGTGGTGGTGGTTTCGGCGGCGGTCGTCGTGGTCACCTGGGCGGCGGTCGTCGAGGTGGCCGACTCCGAGGGCTCGTCGTCAGAACCGCACGCCGCGCCCACCAGGGTGAGCGCGGCGAGGGCCAGAACGGTGAGGGGAGCGGTACGGGCCATGACCCGCCCATGCTACGGACCTGAAGCGGCTCCTCCGGATCGGGCCAGGGCCCGGCGGCGGTAGAGGCGGGCGTCGGCGCAGCCGATGAGGGTCTCGGCGGTCGTGCCGTCGGACGGGCAGGAGGCCACGCCCCAGCTGAACCGGGCGGGCTCGGCGGACTCCACGACCCGGTGCATGACCCGTTGCGCCTGAATCCGGGACGCCCCGGGGAGCAGCACAGCGAACTCATCGCCGCCGACCCGATATGCGGTGTCCTCGCGGCGGGTGGAGGTCCGCAGCGCGGCGCCCAACGCCTGGAGATGAGCATCGCCAGTGGTGTGGCCGAGCGTGTCGTTGATCGTCTTGAGGCCGTCGAGGTCGGCCATCACCACGCTGAAGCGGCCGCCGTGGCGTGTGATCCGCCCGAACTCGCGGGCGAGGTCGGCTTCGAACGACCGGCGGTTCATCACTCCGGTGAGCGCGTCGAAGCAGGCCGCTGTCTGGAGCTGAGAGAAGGCGCGGCGGGCGGCGCACGAGATGGCCCGGTCGATGGTCATCTGCAGGCGGGCCCAGGTCTCCGCAGCTTCTGCCGGCGGCACCCGGCCCCGAAGACGGCGGCTGAAGGCCTCCCGGAGGCAGACCAGCTCCTCGATGGCGGCCGGCCCCGCCCGGTCGGTGAAGGCGTCGATGGCCTCCGCGACCTCCTCGTCGGTGCCCCAACCGAGCGGCTGGGGCCGATTGAGGGCGCTGGCCACGGCCTCGATCACGGCGTCCACCATTGGCGGCTCGGTGTCCGGGGCCAGTTCGGGATCCCACCGGCAGAGCTCGCGCCATTCGGCCGCCACGGCCCGGGCCTCGTCGGCCAGAACACGTGCCGCCACGAGGCGCTCCTCGCCGGTGTGTCCCTCTCGGATGTCCAAGAGTCGCCCGCTCACGCCGAGGAGCCTCCCCTTCGCCTCATGCGACCAATCGCCCCCGACGCGCGTCCGCGTGCTTCGTCCCTTTCGTCCATTCGGTTTGCGCCGTTAGAGCAGCGAGGGCTGTTCGGGTGGAGGAGGGCCGGGACGGGTCAACGGTTCCGCCCGGAGGACGGGCGACTCCGTCAGGAGGCGGTCGAGTGGCACGGCCTCACCGGCCAGCCATGGCGCGATCAGTTCGGAGGGGAGGATGACCGGCATGCGCTCGTGGAACGGTGACACCACGTCGTCCGCCGGCCGGGTAAGCATCGTGGCGCGGCGAGGCGGACCGCCCGTCGGCAGAGGACCGAGGCGGTAGAGACCGGCGACGGCCAAAGAGGCGCCGTCGCGGTCGGAAAACCAGGCCCGTCCTTCGACGAAGCGGGCCAGTGGGAGGACGAGTCGAGCCGCGATGTAGGCGTCGCGCCAGGCTGGGCGGTCGGAGGCCGTTTCGAGGCGAGCGTTGTGGCCGGTGCCGTCGTCGAAGAAGGCCCAGGAGAACGACGAGACGATCCGCTCGCCCTTGTGGAGTACCAGTCCGGGCACCACCGACTTCGGGAAGGCCTCCTCGGCGATCGCCCCGTCGACGATGTCGCCGACGCGGGCAGGGCCGAACTCCTCGATGATCTCCGGGACCTTGCGGAACTGCGACCGTCCGCACACGGCGCCGATTCTCGCTGAAGACAAGACAGTCCCCCGGCTCCGGGGGAGGACGGAGCCGGGGGACTGGTGGAGGTATCTAGGCTGCTTCGGCCTGAGCGGGAGGGACTTCTTCCAACGCCCAGCTGAGAACCTGCCCGATGTCCTCGGCGAGGTGGAAGGTCATTGCCTCCCGCACCGCCTCGGGCACGTCGTCGAGATCAGGGCCGTTGCGGGCCGGCAGCACCACCTCGGTCAGCCCGGCCCGGTGGGCGGCCAGCACCTTCTGCTTCACGCCGCCGATCGGGAGCACCCGGCCTGACAGCGTGACCTCGCCGGTCATGCCGACCGTCGACTTCACCGGCCGGCCGGTGAGCAGGCTCACCAGCGCGGTCGTCATCGTGACGCCGGCTGACGGGCCGTCCTTGGGCACGGCCCCGGCGGGGACGTGAAGGTGGAAACGCTTCCTGTCGAAGGCCCCGTCCGGCAGGCCGAGCGCCTCGGTGTGGGAGCGCACGTAGGACAGGGCGATCTCGGCCGACTCCTTCATCACGTCGCCGAGCTGGCCGGTGATGGCCAACCCGCCGCCGTTCTCGGCCGGCATCGATCCCGCCTCCACGAACAGCACGTCGCCGCCGGCACCTGTCACGGCGAGGCCGGTGGCCACCCCAGGCACGCCGGTGCGGTCGCGCGCTTCGTCGTAGAACCTCGGTCGGCCCAATGCCTTCTCGACGTCTTCGACGTCGATCAGGATTGGGCTGATGTTTCTGGTCGCCTCCGGCGACCCCGCCCGGCCTCCGCCGGGCTCCTCCGTAGCGGGGGCTTCGCCCCCGCCGGCCGTGTCCGGTGCACCCGACGACGCGAGCTTCACCGCTGCCTTGCGAAGGAGTCGGCTGAGCTCCCGTTCCAATCCGCGGACGCCGGCTTCCCGGGTGTAGCCGGTCACGACCTGGCGGACGGCGGCGTCGGTCACCTCGACCTCGCCGGGCTCGAGCCCGTTGCGCTCCCGCTGCCGGGGCAGCAGGTGGCCGAGGGCGATCGTCACCTTCTCGTCCTCTGTGTAGCCGTCGAGGCGGAGCAGCTCCATCCGGTCGAGCAGCGGGCCGGGAATGGTGTCGAGCACGTTGGCGGTGGCCAGGAACAGCACGTCCGACAGGTCGAGGTCGACCTCGGCGTAGTGGTCCCGGAAGGTGTGGTTCTGGGCCGGGTCGAGCACCTCGAGCAGCGCGGAGGTGGGGTCGCCCCGCCACTCCGAGCCGAGCTTGTCGACCTCGTCGAGGAGGAGGACGGGGTTCATCGTCCCGGCCTCCTTCAGGGCCCGGACGATGCGGCCCGGCTGGGCGCCGACGTAGGTGCGGCGGTGACCGCGGATCTCAGCTTCGTCGCGCACGCCGCCGAGGGCGACGCGGACGAACTTGCGGCCGAGGGAGCGGGCCACCGACTCGCCCAGCGAGGTCTTGCCGACGCCGGGCGGGCCGACCAGCACGAGGATGGCGCCGGAGCCGCCCCGGGCCGGGAGGGTCGTGTCGTCGTAGTCGTCGAGGCCGCGGTCCTTGCGGAGCTTGCGCACGGCGAGGTGCTCGACGATGCGCTCCTTCACGTCGTCGAGGCCGGTGTGGTCGGCGTCGAGGATGGCCCGGGCCTCGACCAGGTCGAGGAGGTCGTCGGACCGCTTGCCCCACGGCAGCTCGGTCAGCGTGTCGAGCCAGGTGCGGATCCAGCTGTGCTCGGGGCTCTGCTCACCCGTCCGCTCCAGGCGGTCGATCTCGCGCTCGACTGCCTCCCGCACGGCGGCGGGCATGGCCACGTCTGCGATCTTGGCCCGGTACCCGGCGGCGACGTCGCCGTCGTCCTCGCCGAGCTCCTTGCGGATGGCGTCCATCTGCTGGCGCAGCATGAACTCCCGCTGGCGCTTCTCCATGCTGTCGCTGACGTCGGTGCGGATGCGGGCCTTCAGCTCCAGCTCGCCCAGCGTCTCGCGCGCCCAGGCCAAGGCCTTCTCGAGGCGCTCGGTGACGTCGATGGTCTCGAGCAACTCGATGCGCTGCTCGAAGGTGAGGTCGGGGGAGTAGCCAGCGGTGTCGGCCAGCGCACCGGCGTCGCCGATGCCCCGCAGGCCCTCGGCCAGCGGCCGGGCATTGCGGTGCTCGAGGATGGCCTCGACCACGGCCCGGTACTCCTTCATGAGTTCCCGGGCGCGCTCGCTCGGGACTCCGGCAGGG
>JAICGL010000306.1 GCA_025923175.1 Acidimicrobiia bacterium | reverse complement strand
GTCCCATCGAGCCGAGCGCCCGGGCGAGGCCGAGGCGATCGGCCACGGCCAGCCCGGGGATGGTGAGGCGGAGCTCCAGGACCCACGCCGCCGACCGCAGGTCGGCCGGCAGGAACACGCCCTGCAGGTTGAGGAGCATCCGGGCGAGGATCGCCCGAGCGCCGACCGGCGCAAGGTACGAGTCCTGCCAGTCCGTCCCTCCGAGGGCGGTGAAGATGTCCTGACACCCGGCGGTGTCGAGACGACTGCCGCCGCCGAAGGGGTCGAGGAACGTGTCCGGCTCGCCCCGATGGCGAACGAGGAAGTGGCCGGGCATGCCGACGCCGTCGAGCATCACGCCGAGACGGCGGCCGACCTCGATCATGAGCACCGACAAGGTGATGGGGATGCCGAGCCGGCGGCGCACGACCTGGTCGAGGTAGGAGTTGTCCGGGTCCTGGTATTCCTCGGCGTTGCCCCGGAAGCCCAGCTCGACGAACAGGCGATGGGTGAGCCCGTCGAGCGTCGGCTCCTTGCAGCTCGCGGCCAGCTCGTCGAGCAGGCCGAGTTCGGCGGGAACGTCGAGCTCGGGCCGGGCATGGGCAGCGATCAAGAGCGCCGCTTCGTCGAGGGGAATCTTCTCGTCGTCGCGCGCCACCAGCTCGGCAAAGCGGGCCGTGGCCGATGTCATCCGGACGCCTGGGCGTGGGCCAGCGCGTCCTCGAAGCTCGTCTTGGCGGTCAGGAGCTTGCGGTAGGCCATGAGCTGCCGCGGCCGGTTGAAGGCCAGGGCACCGATGAGGCGCCCGTCCCGCCCGAACAGCGCCACGAAGCGCCGTTCCTCGAGCTGCCCCTGGACGATGCGCACCTCGTCGGTCGGGCAGCACCGGCCGAGGAACTGGATCTTGGTGTCGTACTGATCGGACCAGAAGTACGGCACCGGGGCGAAGTCGACCGCCTGACCGGGGGCGGCCAGCAGCCGCTCGGCGGCCGCCGCGCCCTGCTCCACGGCATTGCTCCAGTGCTCGACCCGCATCGTCTCGCCGAACAGGTTGTTGGGCCAGCGGGCGATGTCGCCCGCCGCCACCACCCCGGGGGCCGAGGTCGCGCACGTCGAGTCGCACACGACACCGTTGTCGAGCGTCAGGCCCGACGACTCCAGCCAACCCGTCTCGGGCACGACACCGACACCGACGACGACCACATCGGCTTCCACCACCGAGCCATCGCCCAGGCGGACACCGGACACCCGCCCACTGCCCTCGAAGCCCGCCACCGTGACGCCGACGCGAAGGTCGACACCCTGATCGAGGTGGAGCCCGGCGCAGGCGGCACCCAGCTCTGACGGGAACGCCCGGGCCAACGGAGCGGGCAGCGCTTCGAGGACGGTCACGTCCACGCCGAGGCCCCGGGCCGACGCCGCCACCTCCGCACCGATGAACCCCGCGCCCACGACACACAGCCGCGATGCCGTCTCCAGCTCGGCCCGGAGGGCCAGGCACTCCTCGAGGGTGCGCAGCACGTGAATGCCGGCCAGGTCCTGGCTCCCGGGCAGCCACCGCGGGGTGGCGCCGGTGGCGATGACGAGCCCGTCGTAGGGCAGCGACTCACCGTCGTCGAGGGTGACCGTGCGGGTCGAGAGGTCGAGGGCCGTGGCTCGGCGGCCGAGATGCCATGTCACGCCGAGTGCGTCGTACTGCTCCTGGTCGCGCAGGTTCGCCTTCTCGGGTTCCCACTGGCCCTGGAGTACCTGCTTCGACAGCGGAGGCCGGTCGTAAGGCAGCACCGGCTCGGCTCCGACGGCGATCAGCTCGCCCTCATACCCCTTCTGGCGCAGTGTCTCCAGGGCTGACAGCCCGGCCAGCGACGCGCCGATGACGACCACGCGCTCGGGCACGCCAGAAGCCATCCGTCAGTCCTCGACGAGCGAGATGGCCTGCGTGGGGCAGCGCCGTACCGCCTCCTCCAGCTTGGGACGGAGGGATTCAGGGGGTGTCTCGTCGAGGATGTAGAGGAAGTTGTCGTCCCGTACCTCGAAGATCTCCGGTGCCACGTCCATGCAGACGGCGTTGCTCTGGCATCGGTCGAAGTCGACCACGACCCGCATGTCACAACCTCCGGACTCGCCTCGGGGTGGGGCCCACCGTACCGTCTCCCTCGGAGCAAGCTCCGAGGGAGACGGGGCGGATTCAAAGAATCCGCCTGTGCGCCTTCACCCCCGAGGCGGAGCCAGAGTTTCCTTCGCGAACGGCCTACCAGCTGCCGAAGTTGTTCAGGATGTTCAGGATGTTGAGTCCGTTGAGGGAGTGGTTGGCCGTCACCAGGCACACGTTCTTCCGGCCGCGCCGGCGGCCGCCGTGGCGGTATCCGTACCGGTACAGGCCCGGCATCTCGGCGAGTGATTGAAGACCATGAGCGTCGGTACTAACGGTGAGCTCGAACATTTCGTTGCCTCCTTCGGGCTTACGAGTTGCAGACTGCCGGCGACAACCGCGTCAGGCGGCGATCGCTGTGCGGCGCGGGCGACCCGGCCGCGGCCGGTCGGCAAGACCGGACATGCCGTGGGCGGCGTAGCGCTTGCGCCACATGCCGACCTGGTTCTGGTTCAGGCCCACCAGCATGGCGATCTGCCGGTTGGGCACTCCGTCCGATGCGAGGAGCACGATGCGGGCCCGCTGCGCCACCCGGCGCGACACGTGCTCGCCCTGCGCTCTCCGCTCCAGCTCCCGTCTCTCCTCATTGGTGATTCGCAATGCCGGAACCATTCGCATAGCTCTTCCCCAGCCTTTCCAGTTCCCCAGTTACCTCGCCCTCGCTTACGCGACGAGCGCCGATCCGAGGGCGTCGATCAGCGCTCCTTGGTGCTCCTCCAACCAGCGGAGGTGAACTGCCTCGTTGTTGACCACACGGACCAACTCACGGATGACGCTCTCCGGCGAACCCTCCTCGAGTCGCGACGTCAGCCGGAATACCCGGCTCAGCCGCTCCAGTCGGAGGATGCGCGGCAGCGCCTCGACCTCACCGGGCGACAGGTGGTCCACCTCGGTGTACGCCGCCACCAGATCGGCGCAACGTTCGAGATCGAAGCCACCCGGCACCCGGGCGAACGTCTTGATGGCAGCAGCGATGTCGAGCGCCCGGAAGTCGTAACTGGCCCTCGCAAAGCCGGCCAGGCCGTCCACCGTGAGCCCATCTCGTAGGCCATCGAGAACAACCGCACTGCGCCCGAAGTCGCCGTGGACCACGAGGCGGGGAAGGGTGGCCCCACCGGCGTGCAGCAACTCGGGCAGGCGGACGTACTGGCGCCACAGGTAGGACGCTCCGCTCCGGAGGCGCTGACGCCCGTCGGCGTCGAGGTACCAGCCGGAGATGCCTACGAACGCCTCGAGGGCGGCGGGCCCCTGCTGCTCCAGAGTGAAGAGGGTCGGCCCCCCATCGGCCCGGAGCCGGGGCGGGAACGAGCGCACAGCGGCGTGATACTCCGCCAACACCCGGACGCTCCGCCGCCGGTGCTGGGCAAGGTCGGCGTCCACCGCGCCGACCGTCACCCATTCGCTGACCAGGACGGATGCCCCGGTCTTCGATCGGTGCCAGGGCCGGCCGGCCCTGGTTCGAACCAGACGAGGCGCCAGAAACGCCCTGTCCGCCAGATGGGTCAGCAGCATGACCTCGAATCGGAGCGACGCGTCACTGCGTCCGGCCGGCGACACCTCCACGAGGTACTCACCAGCTTCGGCGGCGATGCGATAACCGCTCCCGACCGACTGCACGTCCCACCAGTGACCGACGTCGTACTGCGTCCCAACCTCGTCGAGCACAGGGTCTTCGAGCACGGCGTCGAGCGCTTGATGTCTCGCTTTCACCCGTCCCCGTCCTCCCGTTGAGTCAATGCATCCCGGAGAGGTGGGGCACTCACCTTCTGCTCGCAGCGGCGCAGGGTGCCGCGGCGGCAGAGGGCGAGAGAACACGTCGCACCGCCCCGGAAACAGCATTCCGGCGCGCCACAACATTGGTGAAATAAGGGCTCCCCAGCCTCCCAGTCAGAGTTCCGACAGGCGCTTATGCACCCAGCCGATACCCCAACAACAGCAAGTTTGATGGGATATCAAGTGGTGGTCAAGCCAGGGGAGGCACCAAAAAACATTGTCATTGAACGGTCAAAAGCGCAGCGTGGTAGAGCGATTACTCAGAGTGGCAATCGCCGCTCAGAGCGCTAAATCGACGGGAAATTGGCCACGAAGAGCGGTAAACTCAGAAATGCGTGACCACCCAACGAGCAGTCCCTTCCACAAGGGATCTAAAGTGGGACCTTACGGAGAGCCTGGGGAGGGGACCGTTGAACCCGAGTGAGATCGCCAGCAAGGAGTTCCCAGTTGTCATGCGCGGGTACCTTCGGGAGGAGGTACAGGCGTTTCTCGCCGGGGTCTCGGATCAGATCGCCGCTCGCGACAACCGCATCACGCAGCTCGACGCCGAGGTCGCACGGCTGAAGGCGGAGGTGGTCGCCAAGCCGGAGTCCGCGCCGGCCCCCGCGGCGGCGGCAGCCCCGGCTTCGAACCCGCTGACCGGCCTGGACCGCCCGACTCTGCTCAAGGCCCTCGGTGAGGAAGCGGTCAACATTCTCGCCTGCGCCGATGCCTCCGCGGAGCGCATCAAGGCCAACGCCGGGATCGCCACCGAGCGTGTGCGGACGGATCTGCGCACCATCGGAACCAGCCTCTCCGACGTGCACCAGCTCCTCGGCGAGCTCCTCTCGCTGGTGCAGGGGCTGACCGAGGGAGCGAACCTCCTGGCCGCCACCGCCGGCGAGTCCAGCGGCGCCGACGGCACCACCACGACCACCACCTCGGCCGAAGCCGGCTCCGGGGAAGAGGTCCGCACGGTGCTCGGCGAGGTGCTCGGTCTCGACAGCGAGACCAAGGAGATCACCATCCCCGAAGAGCAGGAGAGCTCGACCAGCTCCTAGGAGTACTCGGATTTCATTCAGCTATCCCTGGAAACAGGGCATGAAATTCGAGCACTCCTAGTTGATTCGCCTGTCGCGACCGGACCACTCCTTGTCGCGCAGGACGAACTTCTGGATCTTGCCCGTCGATGTCTTGGGGAGTTCGGTGAACTCCACCGCGGCCGGGCATTTGAATCCGGCCAGGTGCTCGCGGCAGAAGGCGATGATCTCCTCGGGCGTGGCTGACGCGCCCGGCTTCAGGGCCACGAAGGCCTTGGGGCGCTCGCCCCACTTCTCGTCCGGGATGGCGACGACAGCGGCCTCCATGACGGCCGGGTGGCGCGACACGGCCTGCTCCACCTCGATGGTCGAGATGTTCTCGCCGCCGGAGATGATGATGTCCTTCTTGCGGTCGCGCAGCTCGATGGCGCCGTCCGGGTGCATCACGGCAATGTCGCCGGAGTGGAACCAGCCACCCCGGAAGGCCTCCTCGGTGGCGTCGGGCTGGTCGTAGTAGCCCTTCATGAC
>JAICGL010000305.1 GCA_025923175.1 Acidimicrobiia bacterium | reverse complement strand
CTGAAGTACACATAGTTGGCGGACGCCTCATGGGTGCCGGCCGAGTTCGGTCCGCAGGCGGAGCTGGCCGGCGCCACCGTCGTCGACCGGGGTTCGGTCGTCACCGCCCACATGGCCGAGGTCGTACGGAACAACGCCGGCCGGCTCCTCAGCCGCCAGGACGTCAAGATGCTCGTCGACGCCGTGCGGGCCACCGACCCGGTCGTGGCCGACGAGTTCGGCGCGGCGGGCCTGTCGCTGGCCGAGGCGCAGCGGGTGCTGCAGGGACTGCTCGAAGAGGTCGTGCCCATCCGCGATCTGGTGCGGATCCTCGAGGTGCTGTCCGAGCGGGCGCGAGTCACGAAGGATCCTGAGGTCCTGACGGAGGCCGTGCGGGTGGCGCTGGGCCCGTGGATCTCCGCCGGGTACGCCCCGGAAGGGAAGCTGCCGGTCCTGACCCTGGAACCGTTGCTGGAGCACGCCCTGCTCGAATCGCTCCGGCCCTCCGAGGCCGGCAGTTACCTGGCCCTCGAACCCGAGGTGGCCGAACGCCTGCTGGCCGAGGTGGGGGCGACCGCCACCGCAGTCGAGCAGCAGGGCCGCCAGCCGGTGCTGGTCTGCGCCGCCCCCATCCGGCCCGCCCTGCGCCGGCTCGTCCGCAACGTCAACGCCGGGCTCCCCGTCCTCTCGTACCTGGAGATCGGACGGCAGCTCGAGCTCGAGAGCATGGGAGTGGTGAGCCTTGTCCCTGCAACGGTGTGAGGGAACGAACCTGGAGTCGGTCCTCGAGGAGGTCCGCGCCCGCTTCGGCAACACGGCCACGATCGTGGAGGCCAACCGCCTCCGCAAAGGCGGCGTCGGCGGTTTCTTCGCCAGGGAGCGCTTCGAGGTGGTCGTCGACATCGATGAGGACGATCCGTTCGCCGCGCTGCCCACCGAGGTTCCCGCCGAGTACGGCGTGGAGGCGACCGAGGACTTCTGCGAGCGGCTCCTGAGCATGGCCGACGACGTGAGCGATCGCGACGAGCCGGCGCGTCCCGGCCCGGCGACGCCATCGGTCTCCACCGAACAGCCCGAGTTCGCCGCCATCCTCGGCTCGATCACGCGTCACATGGACGGGCCGACCCTCCCCCCCGGCCAGGCAATCGACGCTCGGGCGCTGGCCCGGGTCGGTCTCCCGGAAGACATCCGCCGCAGGGCCGCTTCTGGCCCTGCGCCACTGCCCGGTACCGACCCTTCGGACTGGCTCACCGGTCTGCTCGATGGCCTGCCGGTGGCGCCGCCGCTGCCGCAGGGCCGAGGCTCCGTGATCGTCGTCGCCGGTCCCCGGGACGCGGCTCTGCTTCTCGCCCGCCAGATCACCGCCGAGCTCGGCCTCGATCCGGACGGGCTGGTGTTCGCCTCGCCGGGCTACCGCGGTCGGGCCATCCCTGTCGAGCGCCGGGTCACCACCGTCGAGGAGGCCGCCGAAGCCCGCAGCAGCTGGCGCCGCCGGGCCAGGCCCACCGTGGTGGCCATCGACGCTCCCACCGGCCAGCGGGAAGAGTGGGCACGCCAGGTCATCGACGCCCTCGAGCCAACCGCTGTCTGGGGAGCCGTCGACGCAACCCGAAAGCCCGAGGATCTCTTCGAGTGGGCCGAGCAGCTAGGCGGCTTCGACGCCCTCGGTGTCAGCAACCTCGACAATACGGTTAGCCCCGCCGCCGTGCTCCGGTGCGGCATCCCCGTCGGGCGGCTCGACGGCCGCCCGGCCACGCCGCTCCAGTGGGCCTCGCTGCTGGTGGCCCGGCTGGCCTCCTGACTCGCGGCATGAGCCCGGACTACGGCGACACCGCCAATCCCGAGGGCGTTACTCGCCGCCCCGGCCCCTGGCCCGAGGTCAACCAGCGGGTGGAGATCTTCGCCTCCTCCTGGGGCACATGGCTGCCCTCCCGGGTGGAGGACCGGCGCGCTGACCACCTCGTCGTGGCTGTCCCTCAGGATCCCTCCGAACTCCGGCCCGTCCGTCGCCCTGAAGAGTGGCTGGCGCTCCGCTGGACCGGCCCTCGCGGGATCGGCATGGTCGAGGCTGCGGTGGCGCACGCCACCCGGGCCGGGATCGTGCCCACCTGGGAGCTCGTCGGCCGCGGCGAGCCGGCGCTGTTCCAGCGCCGCCGCTACGCCCGGGTCGCCGTGGTGCTCAGCGGTCGGGCTGTTGGCCGCCGGGGCGCCTGGGGCCTGACGATTCTCGACGTGGCCGAGGGCGGAATCCGCTGCCTGGCCTCCCAGGTGGTGCCGTTCGATCCTGCCGAGCCCGTCGAGGTTTCCTTCGACGTCGACGGCTTGCTGCTCACCGCCCGGGCCGAAGTCGTCCGCTGGGGCGTCGCTCCCGGCGGCGTGACCATCGCCTTCCGCTTTACCGACCTGCCTCGCAGCGACGCCGATCGACTGCGCCGCTTCGTCTTTCGCCAAGAACTCGCCCAATCCGGAGCCCGATGAATCCCAATACGGTCTTCTCGGCCAGCCTCGTCACGAGCCTGGTGCTGTGGTTCCCGTCCATGCAGGCCTGCCTGCGCGGCGACCTCGACCTTGCTCCCGCCGGCCTGCGCTACCTCGCCGCCCTGGCGGTCTCCCGCCTGGCCATGGGCTTCCTCGGCCGCTTGGTCGCCGCCTACCGGGCCACCCAGCTCCATGACCCCGCCGAAGCCGATACCGCTTCGCCCGTTTCGTCTCCGGCTGCACCATCCGCGACGGCATCCCACTCCACCCCCGAGGCGGTGACGCCCCAACGGCGCCGTGCCGACCGATCCACCGGAGACGACACCGATCCCGACACCCTGGCCGCCTGAGCTGGCGGACACGTAACCGGCCGTTCACTGTAACCCCGCCGCAATAGGGTTGTCGGACAGATAGTGGTACTCTGCCACGGAGAGTGATATTCAGGGCTCGCTTCCCCCGAACGTGGCCCATGTCCGCTGCTGGGAGAACGTATGCGACGCGTGGTGCCGCGCGCCGGGATCATCCTGCTGTGCGCGGCCGTCCTGGCCGTCGCTGCCACGAGTGGGGGGCAACGCGACGCCGCCGGTCCCGACACCGCCATCGGCGCCACCGACACCACACGGTCCGAGCCTCCCCTGTCGCAAGACGGGACCATCACGACCGACCCTCTGTTCGATGACGTCCCCGCTCCGCCCGCGCCGTCGGCTGAGCCCTTGCCGGCGGAACCTCCGCCGGCCGGAACCCCATCAGCTCAGTCCGCGCCCGCCGGCACCCCGGTGCCCCCCAACCCGTCACGCGACAGAACACCGCCCAACACCGCCATCGCCTCCGCCGTGGTCGACGGCAGCCGCGCCACGTTCACCTTCACCTCGACCGAGGCGCACTCCACCTTCCAGTGCCGGCTCGACCGCGCCGCCTTCGCCCGTTGCTCCTCGCCGGCGGCCTACCTCGGTCTGACAGCGGGCTCGCACACCTTCGCCGTCCGGGCCAGCGACGGGGCCGCCAACGTCGACCCGAGCCCGGCCACCACCACCGTCGTGATCGCTCGCCCCCCCGCCCGGCCCGGACCGGCGCCGGCTCCGGCACCGGGGTCGATCCGCACTGCTCTCCTGGCCCCGGCGAGCGGTGCCTGGTTCGGCTTCTACGCCCAGACCCGCATCTACAACCAGGAGGCGGCCAAGGCGGCCGTGACGAACATGGAGGCGGCCACAGGCCGCACGGCCGACATCGATCACTGGTACGAGCCCTGGGGCGACACGTTTCCCACCTGGCGCCAGCCGTGGGACTTCGCCAACGGCCGCATTCCCATGATCTCCTGGGGCAAGCAGCGGTCCGACGTGGTCCTCTCCGGCGCCGACGACGACTACATCGCCGCCCGGGCGGACGGCATCAAGGCACTCGGCAAGCCCGTCTTTCTCCGGTGGTTCTGGGAGATGGCCATGAGCGAGAACCTTGGCTACAGCCAGTCGCCTGCGGCCTACGTCGCCGCGTGGCGACACATCCACGCGATCTTCACCGCCCGTGGCGTCACCAACGTCGCCTGGGTCTGGTGCCCCAACGCATCGTCGTTCAAGAACGGGAGCGCACAGCGGTACTACCCCGGCGACGACACCGTCGAGTGGATCTGCGCCGATGGCTACAACTTCTACCCCGATAGCTCCTACCGGGAGTTCGAGTCCATCTTCGACGGCTTCTACGCCTGGGCGTCGCAACGCCCCAAGCCCCTCATGATCGCCGAGTACGGAAGCCAAACCGCCGGCCCGAGCAAGCGGGCGGCCTGGCTCGACGCCGCCCACGCGGCCCTCGTGCAGAAGTTCCCCCGCATCCTGGCCGTCGTCTACTTCCACTCGAACAGCGAGCACGATTGGACCCTCTACGACGAGCCCGATGCCCTGGCGGCATTCCGCCGGATGGCCCTCGATCCTTACTTCAACCCGCCGCCGATCTACCCGCGCCGATAACGCTTCGCGTGGTGTTGGGTCGTTCGTCCCGGCGTGGCCGGACCGGGCGGTCGCTACCGTGAATGGGATGCCGCTGCGGCCAGCGCGTCGCGCTCTGTGCCCGCCTAGAAGGTTCTGTGGAGGAAACGATGATTGTGGTGAACACCGAGACGATCCCCGGGCACGAGGTCGTCGAGTTGAAGGGTCTGGTGCAGGGCAACACGATTCGGGCCAAGCACGTGGGCCGCGACATCGGCGCCGGGCTGAAGAACCTCGTGGGCGGCGAGCTGAAGGCCTACACGGAGCTGATGACCGAGGCGCGGCGCGAGGCGGTGGGACGGATGCTGTCCCAAGCTGCGGCACTCGGCGCCAACGCCGTCGTCAACGTGCGGTTCACCACCTCGCAAGTGGCCAACGGCGCAGCCGAGCTCTACGCGTACGGGACGGCCGTGATCGCCGCCGCCCGGCCGGCGGCCCACGATGCGCCTTCCGGGGCGGCCGGCGTCTCGGCAAACTGACCGGCCGTGTTCGAGCTCATCTTCTATGTCGTCGTGCCGCTGCTGGTGCTGATCGTCGGCGCGATCACCGGGACGATCCAGGAGCGGCGCCACCTGGCGTCGCTCGACGAGCGGGAGCCGGCCGTTGCCGACATCGCCGTCACCGATCTGCGAGGCACACCTCCGGGGATGATCGCCGTCTCCGGTGAGCTGGTCATGGGTCAGGTCGTGCTCGGTTCGGATCGGGGCAAGCAGGTGGTCGCCCAGCTCCGCTCCCTGATCGGCGGGGAGGTCCGCTCCTTCCAGACGATCCTCGTTCGCGCCCGGCGCGAGGCTCGGCTGCGGATGCTGGAGGAGGCCCGCCGGATCGGTGCGGATTGCGTCGTCAACGTCCGCTTCGAGACGTCCGAGATCACGAACCTGGCCGCCGAGGTCCTCTGCTACGGCACGGCTATCCGGACGGCCCGGTAGCGCTACCCGCCGTAGCGTTTCATGGACGACCTCGCCGACGAACCGGCGCTGCATTGGCGCCCTGATCTGCCCGCCGGGCCCCAGACCGTCTGGCGCCGACGCCAAGAGACTTCACGGAGCCGCCGGTGG
>JAICGL010000304.1 GCA_025923175.1 Acidimicrobiia bacterium | reverse complement strand
TCATGGCCGCCGAGCCGCGCCCGCCGCTGCGGGCCAGGCCCGGCTGCCGGGTGACACAGCTGCACTACGCCCGCCGCGGCGAGATCACCCCCGAGATGGAGTTCGTGGCTGTGCGGGAGGGCCTCGAGCCGGAGTTCGTCCGCTCCGAAGTCGCCCGGGGCCGGGCCATCATCCCCGCCAACGTCAACCATCCGGAGAGCGAGCCGATGGCCATCGGCCGCCACTTCCTGGTGAAGGTCAACGCCAACATCGGCAACTCGGCGGTGACCTCGTCGATCGCCGAGGAGGTCGACAAGCTGACGTGGTCGACCCGCTGGGGTGCCGACACGGTCATGGACCTCTCCACCGGGCCCGACATCCACTCCACCCGGGAGTGGATCATCCGCAACAGCCCGGTGCCGATCGGGACCGTCCCCATCTACCAGGCCCTCGAGAAGGTCGACGGCTCACCGGCCGACCTCACCTGGGAGATGTACCGCGACACCGTGATCGAGCAGGCCGAGCAGGGCGTCGACTACATGACCGTGCACGCCGGAGTCCTGCTCCGCTACGTGCCGCTCACCGCTGCCCGGGTCACCGGCATCGTGAGCCGGGGCGGGTCGATCCTGGCCGCCTGGTGCCTGGCCCACCACCAGGAGAACTTCCTCTACACCCACTTCGAGGAGCTCTGCGAGATCTTCGCCGCCTACGACATCGCCTTCTCCCTCGGCGACGGGCTGCGACCCGGCTCGATCGCCGACGCCAACGACGAGGCCCAGCTCGGCGAGCTCCGCACGCTCGGCGAGCTGACCGAGATCGCCTGGCGCCACGACGTGCAGGTGATGATCGAAGGCCCCGGCCACGTCCCGCTCCACAAGATCAAGGAGAACGTCGACCTCCAGATGGAGTGGTGCCACGAGGCGCCCTTCTACACGTTGGGCCCGCTCACCACTGACATCGCCCCCGCCTACGACCACATCACCTCGGCCATCGGGGCGGCGGTCATCGGGATGCACGGCACGGCCATGCTCTGCTACGTCACGCCGAAGGAGCACCTCGGCCTGCCGGACCGCGACGACGTCAAGGCCGGCGTCATCGCCTACAAGATCGCCGCCCACGCCGCCGACCTCGCCAAGGGCCACCCCGGCGCTCAGGCCTGGGACGACGCCCTCTCCAAGGCCCGCTTCGACTTCCGCTGGGCCGACCAGTTCGAGCTCTCGCTCGATCCCGACACGGCCCGCTCCTATCACGACGAGACGCTTCCCGCCGAGGGGGCCAAGACCGCCCACTTCTGCTCGATGTGCGGGCCGAAGTTCTGCTCCATGCGCATCACGGCCGACGTGCGGGCCTACGCCGAGGAGCACGGCCTGACCCCCGAGGTGGCCGTGGAGCTCGGCTTGAAGGAGAAGGCGGCCGAGTTCGTCGACCACGGCGCCAAGGTCTACCTCCCGGTGGATTAGACCTCAGGCTCCGGCAAGGAGCTCCCACAGGCGGTCGGCGATGCGGGCGAGGGCGATGAGCTGCCCCCGTTCCCGTTCCCGGAGGGCGTAGCCGCTGCGGCTGGCCAGGAGGACGGACCGGTGATTGCTGAGCGGCGCGGCGGCCAGGTCCTCCGGGCCGGCGGCGCCACTGGCCACCAGCGGAGACGCTGCGACGCCCAGGGCCAGCGCCTCGATGTGGTCGGCGGCAGGGGCCGCCTCGCCCGAGGTGGCGACAACACGAGCTTCCCGGGCGTCCGCCCCGTTGCCGGGAACGTGCTCCTCGGCCGGGCCCACGCCCACGATGAGGGCCGACCATTCGGCGAGGAACTCCTGGCGGACCTGTTCGACCAGCGCCTCATGCAGTTCCTTGACGCTGCCCACCTGGCAGAGCCGGGTGGCCGACTCAAGGGCGTCGAGGCGCGGGTCGGGGAAGTGGTTGACGACCCGTACCTCCTCCACTGAGGCCCCGTCGACCTCCTCGATCTCCCGGACCAGCATCGGCACGAGCTCGGGGTCGGCAAGGTTCACGGCGAACTCGTCGATGGCCACGCCGCCGTCGCACTCGAGGACGTCGACGCCGACGATGTCGCCCCGGACCGAACCGATCCGTGACGCAACCTGGCCGAGCGCACCCGGGCGGTCCGGCAGCCACACCCGCACGAGGACGTGAGCGATCGCCATCGTCGGCACCTTATGCTCCCCGGCACTGTGGCAACGACTGATGGGGCAGAGCGGATCGGTGTCTTCGGCGGCACGTTCGATCCCATCCATGTGGCGCACGTCGTGAGCGCTGTGGAGGCCCGGCGGTCTCTCTCGCTCGACCGGGTGGTGCTCGTCCCGGCCGGAGACCCCTGGCAGAAGCGGGGGAGCGTGACGGCCCCGGCCGCCGATCGAATGGCCATGGTCGAGGCGGCGGTTGCCGGCATCTCCGGGATCGAGGTGTCACCCATTGAGGTGGAGCGGGACGGGCCGAGCTACACCTACCAGACACTGGAAGCCATGGCGGGCCCTGGCCGGCAGCTGTTCCTGATCGTCGGGGCCGACGTGGCCGCCACCATGCACTCGTGGGTCGGTATCGAGCACCTCCCCGGCCTGGCCACGCTGGTGGTGGTCGATCGGGCCGGTGAGCAGCCGGCCGACAACAGCCTTCCGGCCGGCTGGCCATGCGAACGGGTGGCGATCCCTCGGCTCGACGTGTCGTCCACCGATCTGCGGGCCCGGGCCGCCCGGGGCTGGCCGCTCGACGGGCTGGTGCCACCCGGCGCCGTCAGGGTCATCGCCGAGCGGGGGCTCTACCGCTCCTGACCCATCGGAGTGGACGGGCTGGGTAAACTGGTCGGCAAATGATGGTGATTCGGCAGGCTTGGCGTCGGGACCATAACCCGGCGCCTTTTTGCGTTCTCGACGCTCAGCGAGCTCACTTCCCCAAGGAGGAATCCCACGGAAGACGTACGTAGTCGCAGCATCCTGGCCGCCCGCGCTGCAGCGGCCAAGAGCGGAGCAGACACCCTCGTCCTCGATGTCGGCCCGATCATCGGCATCACGGACGTGTTCGTGATCACCAGTGGGCGCAATGTGCGCCAGGTGCGCACGATTGCCGAGGAGATCGAGAAGAAGCTGAAGGACGAGGGCCATTCCGGGCCCATCCGGACCGAGGGGCTGCAGGACGCCTCTTGGGTGCTCCTCGACTACGGCGATTTCGTCGCCCACATCTTCCTGGAGGAGACGAGGGATTTCTACAACCTCGACCGCCTCTGGGCCGACGCCCCCCGCCTGGACTGGGAAGAATCGGCGGCTGCGGTATCCTAGGAAGCCTGGGAATCGGGAGGAATCGCCCAAAGCGTGCCAACGTGCGCCAACCATGCGAAACCTCCCCCTAACATAGAGCGGTCTTCCACTGGGGGGTGGGTCGTGCGAATTCGACGAACTGCAGGCGTCGGGATGCTGGCCATCGGCCTGGGACTGGTGCTCGCACCAACGGGAGCTCGGGCCGCCGAGCCGCTGCCACCGCTCGTCACCGCGCTCGAAAAGGCCATTGACGGAGCGGCTGACGTGTTCGTCGCCGCGCCCGTCGACCCGAACGCCGGCCAGGCGGAACCACCTCCTCCCACCAAGAGTGACAACCCCCGGGCCGACATCACGGAGGCGTCGCTGGAGTACGCCCCGGGCTGGATCAGGATGAAGGTCCAGGTCAAGAACCCCACCGATCCTCTGAAGGACCCGGCGTGGTCCGACCGGAGCGACGCCGAGTGGGCTCTCGATACGAACAAGGACGGCCAGCCCGAATTCACCGTGGAGTTCGCCACCGACAAGGGCGAGCTCTACGGCGCCGTCTTCGACGTCGCCAAGCCCGACGACAAGTCGCTCTGCGAGGCGGATTCGGCGTCGTTCTCCCCGCAGGACGGATACACCCTCGTGATCGACCCCAAGTGCATCGGGAACCCCAAGGCCCTGGGCTACTCCGTGGCGATCTTCTTCGACACGAACCCGAAGGACGAGAAGGCTCCGATGGCCACGGACCGGGTGCCCGACCAGGGCTTCAAGGCGGTCGCCGCTCCCGGCCAGCCGGCGGAGGCTGCCGCCCCGGCCCCGGGTACGCCTCCGGCGTCGGCTGCGCCGGTTTCTCCGAAGGGCGCACCGTCCGTGACCCGCGGTCCGGCCGGCGCTCCGAACGCGACGCCGGCGACGCCCGGCCAGGCGGCCCAAGCCGACCGGGCAGCCGCAGGCGCTTCCTCGGCTGCGCCCGGAGACCCTTTGCCGGCGCCGGGCGACCCGGCCAAGCCTCTCGCCCGGACGGGCTCTGCCACGGAGACACGAGCCCTCTTCGGCCTCGGGCTGATGCTGTTCGGCGCCGGGCTCGTGGTGATGACCCGCCCGGTGAAGCGGATGGTTCCCGTCCGCTTCTGAGTGCCACGCCCGGGCCCGTGAGCGGCGATCAGTGCGGGCTCGATCTCCCAGAGGCGGTGGTTGAGCGCTACGCCCGCAATCCCCATGAGGAGGGCCAGGCGCTCGGGACGGGCAGCGCGGCCGACGACCTCCTCCGCCTCGGCTGCCTCCTCTACGGCGGCGACGACACCCTCCGCCACGCTGAAGCCCGAGCGCTACTCCAGCAACAGCCCGAACTCGCCGGCGCCACAATCGCCACGGCGGCTGCCGTCGGTGACGTCGCCGCCGCCCAGCGGTTGCTGAGCGATGACCCGGGCTGTGCCAGCCGGACGGGCGGTCCCTTCGACTGGGAACCGCTCCTCTACCTGGCGTACTCCCGCATCGACAGCAACGACCCCGGGCACGATCCGCTGGCCGTCGCCCGGCTCCTCCTCGACGCCGGCGCCGACCCCGACGCCGGTTACCTGTGGGACGGCAACTACCCCTTCACGGCGCTCACCGGTGCGTTCGGCGGGGGAGAGGACAAGACCAACCAACCACCCCACCGGCACGCCGTCGGCCTGGCCCGGCTGCTGCTCGAGGCGGGCGCCGACCCCAACGACAGCCAGGCCCTCTACAACCGCCAGTTCGACCCCGACCCCAGCCACCTCGAGCTGCTCATCGAGTACGGCCTCGGCACCGACCGGGGCGGGCCCTGGCACGCCCGGCTCAACTCCGCCCACGGCACACCGGCGCAGCTCCTGGAGGACCAGCTCCTCGCCGCCGCCTTCGAGAACCGCCCCGAATGGGCTCGTCTGGCCCTAGCGGCCGGTGCTGACCCGGACGGACTCGGCACCCGGCACCCACTCCGATACGGACTCACTCCCTATGAAGCGGCCGTCCGCCGGGGCAACCGGGAGGTCGCCGACCTGCTGGCGGCCGGCGGGGCGGCCGTGCCAGCGTTCGATCCGGTCGAGGAACTCCTCGGCGCCTGCATGGCCGCCGACCGGGCGACGGTCGAACGGATACTGGCCGAGCGGCCCGCGCTCACAGCCGACGCCATCATCCGCCGGCCCGACGCCATCCTCCAGGCGACCGAGCTCCGCCGGACCGAAGCGATCCGGCTGCTGGCCGAACTCGGCTTCGACGTCAACGTGTGGGCCCGTATCACCCCGTTGCACCAGGCGGCCTACGACGGGGACGTCGC
>JAICGL010000303.1 GCA_025923175.1 Acidimicrobiia bacterium | reverse complement strand
TGAGCGCCTTCTCCGCCACCAGCGCCAGCGCCTTGCCGTACTCCGTGTTGTCGTGGACGACCGACACGGTCCGAGCCTTGAGCCCCTTGTCGATGTAGCGCGCCACCTCGTTGCCCTGGATGTCGTCATTGGCCATGAGCCGGTGGAAACTCTTCCAGCCGTGACGAGCCAGGTCGGGGTTGCTCGCCACCGTCACGAACGGGAGGCCTCCTTCGTCGTACGTCGGCGCAACCGCTTTGGACTCCCCGGAGCTCAACGGTCCGACGGAGCCGATGATGTTGCGGTCGGTGACCGCCTTGGTGGCCAGCAGCTGCGCCTGGGCCGGGTCGAGCTGGGTGTCGAACACCTCCAGCACGAGCCGGACGGGAAGGTCACCACGGTCGTTGGCTTCATCGACGGCCAGCTGGATGGCATCGCGCCCCGCCACACCGACGTTGGCGAAGTCGCCGGTGACCGGCCCCAGGTAGACCAGCTTCACCGTCTCCGCGGCCGACGATTTCTCGTCCCCTCCCGAGCCGCACCCGGCCGCCAGCAGCGCCAGCGCGCCGAGCCCGGCCGTGATCCGCCACCACCGCCGCGCCCGCCCCGGCCGTTCGGTCATGCCCCAAGCGTTGTCGCCGGGCTTGCGACCTGTCCAGGTCCGAACGGGATGCCAGGCCGAAGAGGCCCCGACCGGTCAATCATTGGAGCTCAGGTTTGGTCTGAGCCGGAGACCGAGTCGATGAAGCTGGCGACTCGCGAGCGCTGCGTTTCTGCTATCCCGACAAGGTCAACGAACCGCCGTCGAAGGATCTCGGGTTCCACAAGATGTCGGCGGGCCAGAGCACGGCAGAACTCGATGTCCTTCTGGCGCATGGCGACGGCTTTGGAGAGCCACAGGTCGTGGATCTCGAGGCACCACGCCACCACACCGTTGGTGGCCGGCGACTCGTACCGCACCAGGCGGTCCTGCCACCCGTCGGGGAGCACCGCCGCCGATTGTGAGACTCCCTGGGCGTAGTAGCCGAAGGTCTCATGGAACATCGATGCCTCACCGATCGATCCGTCGATGAGATCTGCCTTCCGCTCGTCGGGATCGTTCAGAGCCGCAACATCAGCCTCGACCGACCGCTCCGCTTCGGGGGGGAGGTCGCCGCGAAGAGTGCCGTGCACGGCCTGACTCCCGATGACGAGGATCTCGTTCTCGCCGAGGACAGCCGCGGCGGCTCGCACGGCGTGGTCGAAGGCCTTCCGATTCATGCCGCCGTTCGAAACGTCCGGTAGACGGCGGCGCGCGTGCGTGCGTCAAGGATCCCTGCGAAGGGAGTGACCTGGCGAAGATCACGGCCATGTTCGCTCGGATCGAGCATGCGAGACGCCACCAGTATCGGAGGCAACTGCAGGATCCGATCCCACTCCGCCAAGAGCTCCTCGGCGCCCGGTCCCGCCGCTCGCATGACACCAATGTTGCGGCGAGCGGTCTCGAGCACCTCATCGGGACGCGCCGCCAACTCGCCGGCGATGGCGACGTGGAGCGCCAAGCTCCGCCGCTGATCTCGCGTCATGGCTGGTCCCACCCATGGGTAGCACGCCATGCCCGCAGCCCCGGCCACCCGCACCACCGTTCTCCAAGTGGGGCTTTTCGCCCCCGACTCATAAGACGCAATCGCAGGCTGCGAGGTACCGGCCACCGCAGCCAGCTGCCCCTGGCTCATCCCGACGACCGCTCGCAGCATCCGGACTGGGTTCATGCAGCGATCATATCCGATCAGATATCGTTGACAGTGCGGGCGCAGGAATAACCGTTCTTTAGACAATGTTCAAACAAGCATGAACAAGAACGTGGCAGTAGACGAACTCCAGTCCTTTCTCATAGAGCTCACCGACCTGGCCCTCACCGGCAAGCAGGCGCACTGGAACCTGCAGGGGCCGCTCTTCCTGACCCGCCACGAGCAGCTCGACACCCTGGTCAACGATGCCCGCCTCTGGAGCGATGAGGTGGCCGAGCGGATCGTGGCCATCGGGACCCCGGCCGACGGCCGGGTGGCGACGGTGGCGGAGGCCACTCCGCTGACCGCCTTCCCCGCCGGCTTCGTCGCCGACGACAAGGTCGTGGGCCTGATCGTCGACCGGCTTGATGTGATCATCGAGCGGACCCGGGAGCGCATCGCCGCCCTCGGCGAGGTCGACCCCGTCAGCCAGGACCTGGTGATCGGCATCCAGCGCGACCTCGAGAAGTACCGGTGGATGTGGGCAGCACAGCAGCACTGAGCGAGCGCATTCGCGAGGCGGGGCTCCGGGCGACCCGGCCCCGCCTCGCGGTCTATTCAGCGCTGGAGTCGCTTGGCGGGCATCGCAGTGCCGACGAGGTCTATGACCACATCGTCTTAGAGGACGAGCCGCTGAGTCGCGCCAGCGTCTACAACGCCCTGGCGGCGCTGACCTCGGCGGGACTGGTTCTCAACGCCGATGCCGGCCCCGGCCGGGCACTCTACGAAACGGCGACCGCCTGGCATCACCACGCCGTCTGCCGCCTCTGCGGTGAGGTGAGCGACGTCGACTGCTCGGTTGGCTCGAAGCCGTGCCTCTCGCCTGGCGGGGAATGGGGCCAGATCGACGAGGCCCAGATCATCTTCCGGGGCGTCTGCACCGCCTGCCTCGGCCGTACCGGTTCCGTCCATCATTGAAGCGCAGGTCCGGAGTGCTGAAAATGCACAGGCCGCTCATTGCGCTTAATTGACCCAGAAGGGACGGGTCGTCTTTTGCATAAAAAAGCGCAGGATCTTCCGGCTACGCCACTGAATCTTTACCCCAGGCTGACCCGGTTTCGACGGGTCTGACACGTCTCGCGCTGCTCCGCAGCCGAGCGGAGGCGGAGCGCCGGGCACTTGCTGTATCGATCCCTCACCAACCGACGACGGCTACAGGTCCGCCTTGTTTCGCTGCTCGCCCTCGTCGGCGCCGTCGGCCTGACCGTCGCGCCTGTCGCCACGCAGGCCAGCGTCAAAGCCGAGGTCGCAGGGGCCCGGCCAAACCTCGTCGTGTTCATGACCGACGACCAGCGGAACGCCGACACGCTGGACGTGATGCCCCAGACCATGCGCTACTTCGGCGCCGAGGGCACCGTGTTCCCCAATGGTTTCGCCGCCACGCCGTTGTGCTGCCCGTCCCGGTCGACGACGTTCTCCGGCCGCTACACCCACAACCACAGGAACCTGAACAACCAGACGACCGGCAACCTGGACCACTCCGCCACGTTCCAGTCGTACCTCCAAGCGGCCGGTTACCAGACCGGTCTGGTCGGAAAGTTCCTCCTCGATTGGAACAATGGCGATCCCCCGCCCTACTTCGACTACTGGGCGCTGATGAAGGGCGGTTACGTCGACGTGCCGTGGGGCACCGACCAGGGAAGCCTGAGGTCCGCCTATGCCACCCACGAAGTGACGCGCCAGGCGCTGCGAATGCTCGACAACTTCGAGCGGAACGACGACGAGCCGTTCGTCCTCTACATCGCTCCGCAGGCGCCGCACGAGCCCTGGGAACCGGAGTCAAAATACGCCACCGCCGATGTCGGCTCGTGGGCGGGGAATCCCTCCGTCTTCGAAACCGATCGCTCGGACAAGCCCTCGTGGGTGCGGAGCTCAAACTGGACGCGCGACAGAAGCGCCCCCATCCACGACAGCATGCGCCGAACCCTTAAGTCGGTCGACGACACGGTCGCCTCGGTGATGGCCCGGCTCGACGAGCTCGGCGAAGGATCGAACACCATGTCGATCTACACCTCCGACAACGCCTACCAGTGGGGTGAGCACGGGCTCCGCTCCAAGTACCACCCGTACACCAACTCGATCAACGTCCCGTTCATGGTCCGCTGGCCCGGCCGGGTGCCGGCCGGGCGGGTCGACCGCCGCCTGGTCAGCAACGTCGACATCACCCCGTCGCTGCTGGCCGCCGCCGGCGTGACCCCCCAACTGAAGTACCCGCTCGACGGGTTCCCGTTCCTCGACTCCTCCGGGCTCGCGAGCGAGAAACGGGCCGAGGCCTATCTGGAGTACTTCAAAGACGAGCACCGATCGATTCCCGACTGGTCATCGATCCGTACGGAAGAGATGCAGTACATCGAGTACCGCGACGCCGGAACCCTGGTGTTCCGCGAGTACTACGACCTCGTCGCCGACCCCCACCAACTGGTGAACCTGCTGAAGGACGCCAACGCGGGCAACGACCCCGACACGACGGCTCTGGCCGACCGACTGGCGATCTACCGAAAGTGCTCCGGCGCCACCGGCACCCTGCCCTGTGTGCAGGACTCACGTCCTACGCCTTTCCGCGGTATCGCCCGGACGGCAACCGGTCTCGGGTACTGGCTGCCAGCGACAGATGGTCGGGTCCTTCCGTTCGGCGACGCCAAGCACTTCGGTGACGCGTCCTCACTGTCGCTCAATCACCAGGTGCTGGGCATGACGGCGACGCCCAGCGGCGCCGGCTACTGGCTGGTGGCAACAGACGGCGGGATCTTCACCTACGGCGACGCCGACTTCTACGGATCGACCGGGAACCTCGTCCTCAACAAACCGATCGTCGGCATGGCCGCCACCCCCACCGGCGGTGGCTACTGGATGGTGGCGACCGACGGCGGCATCTTCGCCTATGGCGACGCCGGGTTCTACGGATCGACCGGGAACCTCACCCTCAACAAACCGATCGTGGCCATGACCGCCACCCCGACGGGCCGCGGCTACTGGCTGGTCGCCTCGGACGGCGGGATCTTCGCCTTCGGCGACGCCGGGTTCTTCGGGTCGACCGGGGCCATCGTCCTCAACAAGCCGATCGTCTCGATGGCTTCGACCCCCAACGGAGCCGGCTACTGGCTGATGGCCACCGACGGTGGGCTCTTCTCCTTCGGGAATGCCCAGTACTACGGGTCGACCGGCACCGCCCCGCCTTCGGCGCGGGGCACGCAGATGGCCGCCATCCCCAGCGGAACTGGCTACTGGCTCGCCTTCGCCAACGGCCAGGTCTTTGCCTACGGAGGCGCCAAGTTCTACGGCTCGGCGGAGTAACTCTGTTCAGCGCACAAAACGGATGCTTCCCTCGCCAGCCCTGGTAGCCCGCCAGCAACTGTTACTGTGGGCTTGTTGGCAGGAGACCCTCCTGCACTGACGGCGCTGCTCCGGACCCTGGCTGCGCATCGCGCTTGCTGATCCCAGTGCCGCCCTCGCCCCGCCGTTGGCGGCGCGGCATCCACATTCGGCGTCTTCGCCGAGAGGGAAGGAAACACGATGCACATCGTTGGCATTCTGGCTTCGGCTGTGGCCGCCGTATTTGCACTGCTGACCATGGTGGTTGCGTTCAAGTCGATCCCCGACGTCAGGCACTACCGGCGTATCAGGAGCATGTGAACGCCGAGAGCGATGCGGAGCTCTGAGCAGGCGCTGCTGGGTGCCGAAGTCATGCAACGGGCGCTCGACCCCGCTGTCGGCGTCTCTCCAGAGGAAGCCGTGCTTGAACTCATCACGGTGGGTGAAGGACGCCGTGCGCCTCTCGAGGCAGCT
>JAICGL010000302.1 GCA_025923175.1 Acidimicrobiia bacterium | reverse complement strand
GATGTCGGCCGAGCGCGCGCGGTCCTGGACGAGGCGCTGGCGTTGCTCCGCGGCCTGGACGATCCCGCGCAGACGATCACCGCTCTGGACAACCTGGCGACGGTCCACCGCCGCAGCGGCGACGCGGGCCGAGCGGCAACCCTGCTGGGGACGGGTGTGTGGGCCGTGGGCGCCGCCGGCCTCTTCGCCGGGCACACCCACAGCCCCGGGCATACACACGCCGCGCAGCACGCCCATGCCGCTGCAGCGCCGAACGCGGTTGAGCACCCGCACAGCGGGGCTCCCGGCCATCAGGATGACCACGCCCGTCTGGCGACTCACCATGCAGTGGCCGCCGGATCAGGCGATGACGGCCACCCCCACGCCACCGCTTCACAGGTCGCCACCCACCATCCCGCCGATCACCACCACGAGCCGGAGGCTCGACCGACCCCTGGTCTGACTTCAGCCGCCGGCGCTCACGACCACGGCACGGTTCACCACAACGAGGCCCAGGCCGCTCCGAGCCATGCCGCTCCGGGCCATGCCGCAGGCGATCGCCACGACCACGCCCCGGCCAGCCCTGCGGAGGACGACTCGGGCCACGTTAGCGACGACCACGACCACAACCACGACGAGGGCGGCTCTGGAAACGGCACGGGCGACGAGGACGGTGGCGCGTCGCCCCTGGAAGAGGTTCTGAAACTGATCCAGCCGCGTTGATCGCAGCTCTGGAGAAACCCATGTCCCCACAATGCGGAGGTAGAAACGTGAAACGCTCGCTGCTCGTCTCCGGCGCCCTGGTCGCCGGAGTACTGCTCATCTCGGTCTCCGCGGCGCTCGGCGGCCCGCCAGGCACCTACACGCTCCGGGAGGACGCCCGCGGTACGTCGTACACCTCGGAGCACGTCATGATCGAGGCCGGCAAGAACGTCGTCGTCCAGTCGCTCACCCTGGAGCCCGGCTGGACCAGCGGGTGGCACCACCACCCCGGCGACGCCTACGTCATCATGAGGAAGGGCAAGCTCACCCAGTACATCAACTGCAACGAGAAGATCGTCTGGGAAGCCGGCAAGGCCTACTACCACGCCGCTGGCGAGCACAGCGACCATCCCGACCACAAGGGCCCGCAACTGGCCAAGAACGAGGGCGACGAGATGGTCGACATCATGGTCATCTTCACCAACGTGCCCCAGGGCCAGACGCCGGGCTTCGTCCCCCGCGACTTCCTGCCGCCGCCGAAGGAGTGCCCGACACTCGACTGACCTCTCGGTCGGTCACCGGGCGAGGGGAATCAAAGGATGGGGCCGGCTTCGCGCCGGCCCCATCTCGTTATCAGCGATAGATGTTGGCGCTCTCGTCGAGTCCGAGCGGCGCCGGGTCGGCCCGGCCAGTAGCGGCGTACACGAAGGCCAGCGGGTCACCGCCGAAGCGAGACGCGCCGTTGCTGCCGTTGCCGGCATTGGGGTTCACGGCGAACTCCGGCTGCCCGTCGAGGGCGAGGACGGCGGGGCCCCAGCCTTCCCGGGCGAGGACGTCGGCGATGTGCGAGACGCTCGCCGTCATGCCGTCGCCCCGTTCGGACGGGCGGCCGAGGGCGACGAGGATGTCGTCGCCGTGGAGCCAGGCGTCGTGCCAGAGCGCCTCCACTCCTTCCCCGAGGGTGAAGTCGAACCCGCCCGGTGCCTGCATGGCCCACGCCTCGTCGTTGAACGCCTCGAGCAGCTCTGCCGTGGCCTTGATCGTGGCGCCGAGCTCGTCGGCGAGTTCGCCCGGTGACCTTCCCTGACGCTCAGCAACCTGCCGGGCCGTCACCTCGGGGGTGCCGAGCCCTTCGAGGCGGAAGGCGGCGACGTCCGTCATCCCGCCGATGACGTGGGCGGCGACGTCGCCCACCGTCCAGCCGCTGCAGCGGCTCGGCGTCGCCCACTCGGCGGCCGTGAGCCCCTGGATCAGGCCCTTGAACCGCGCCAGCTCCTCCAACAGTCCAGTGGTCACCTCGGTGCGGGGCAGGGCCATACGATCGCCTCCTCAAAGACTTGCGCTAACTTACATGCAGGCTGCACGCATCTTTCTTCCGGAGAGCCGTGGCTGTCAAGAGCGAACATCCCGAAGGCCAGCGCCGGAGCCAGGCGGAACGATCCGCCACCACCCGCGCCGCCCTGGTGCGCGCCGCCCGGGAGCTCTTCGCCCGCGACGGCTACGCCGCCACCGGCCGGGAGGCGATCGTCGAGCGGGCCGGCGTCACCCGGGGTGCGCTGTACCACCACTTCGCCGACAAAGAGGCTCTGTTCCGGTCGGTGTTCGAGGAGATCGAGGCCGAGGTGATGGCCCACTCCGCCGAGGCGGCCATGGCGGTGGCGCCCGAGGATCCTCTCGGACAGCTCCGGGCAGGGTCGCTGGCCTACCTCGACATCGCTCTCGACCCGGCCGTCCAGCGAGTCTGCCTCCTCGACGCGCCGGCGGTGCTCTCCCCCGCCATCCGCCAGGAGGTTCTCGAGGCCTCCGCCGTCGGCCTCGTCCGGGAGGTGCTCTCGGCGGGCATGGACGCCGGCGCCGTCAGACGCCAGCCCCTCGACCCGCTCACGCACCTACTGCTGGCCGCCCTCCATGAGGCCGCCCTCTACGTCGCCCGGTCCGGCGACCAGGCCGCCGCCCGGGCGGAGGTCGGCACCACCGTCGAGCACCTCATCGACGGTCTCAGCGCCCCGGCGGCGCGGTAGGCCCTGTTCCGTCCGCTCCCGGTACTCGTAGAAGAAGGCCTTGGCGATGGCCAGCAGCGGGTTGGCCAGCAGCGCTCCGACGAACCCGCCGGCCGCCGCCCCGGCCAGCACGGCGGTCATGTTGGCCAGCGGTGAGATCTTGATGGTTCGCCCGGTGATCACCGGCTGGATCACGTTGTTCTCCAGCTGCTGGTAGACGAGGAAGATCCCCGCCGCCATGAGGCCGGTGCCGAGGCCCCGGGTCAGCGACAGGGCGACGAGCGTCGCCCCGCCCATGAACCCGCCGATCTGGGGGACGATGTTCCACAGCCCCGACCACACACCGACGAGCGGCGCCAGCGGCGTGCCGATCACGAGGCCGATGGTGGTGACGGCGGCGGCGTTGACGATGGCGATGAAGCCGGTGCCGGCGGCGTAGCGTCCGACGACGCGGTAGCCCATGTCACCGAAGTGGTTCATCTCGGCGTGGAACCGGGTCGGGAGCACGTCGCGCAGGGCTGCGGCCAGGCGCGGGCCGTCGAGCAGGCCGGTGATCGCCACCAGGAGGACCCAGAACACGGTCACCAGGCCGTCACCGGTGGACTGCACGATGCCGGCCAGGGCCTTGTCCCGGGTGGCCAGCGTGTCTGGGAGGTTGTCGAGGAAATCGCGGACCCTGTCGTCGATGCCGTTCTCGTCGATGGCCCGACCGACCAGAGGGAGATCGTCGAGGTCGCTGATGACGCCCGGCACCTGTTCGCCCACCTGGCTCAGCTGGTTCACCGCCCGGGGCACGGCCAGCACGGCGAAGGCGGAGGCGGCGGTGAGGAAGCCGCCGACCACCAGCGTGATGGCCACTCCCCGCCGCACGCCGAGGCGCCGCTTGACGGCATTGACCACCGGGTTGAGGGCCAGGGCAAGGAAGATGCCGAGGGCCGTGCGGATGAGGACGGCGGGGATGTCACTCAGCACCCGGTACGCCAGCACCAGCGTGACAACGACGGCGAGGGCGAAGACGACCGAGCGGGGCGCGACATCGATGACGAGATGGCGGGCCGGCGGTTCGTCGACCGAGGGAGGCGGGGGCGGCGGCAGCTGGGTCATGGCGGCGGCAGTGTCGACGGCAACGGCTGGGAAACCGGCTGGGACCGCGGTGGCTGCGGCAATGCCGGCGGGGGCGACGGTGGAGGAGCCAGTTGCGACGGCAACGTGAGGACCTCGTCGAGCGCCCGGCTCAGCTCACCCGATGCGTTCTGGCGCCGGGCCTCGGCCAGTGCCCCCCCGATGGCGGCGGCGAGGAACACACCGACCATCGCTCCGGTGATGCGTCCGACGTGCAGCCCGGTCATAACCGCCAGTGTCATCAGCAGGCGGCTCACGTCGACGCTGTGCCGGGCGATCCACCGCCGCCGGGCCAGCGCCGCTAGCACCTGCCAGACGACCAGCACGGCGAAGGCGATCATGCCCTTGCCGCGCTGCTCGGCCGCAGCCAGGCCGATCACCGGTAAGTAGCCGATCGCCAGGCCCATCACCGGGATCAGGCTCCACACACCCGCCCACAGGCCGAGCACCGACGGCGCCGGCACTTCGAGTCCGTACGCAACCGTGCCGGCGACCACCCCCGAAACCACGGCCAGGGCCAGGTTCCACAGCGTGTACTGGGTGCCGCCGTCGTAGGCGGCCCGCACGATCTGCTCCACCGACCGCCGGAGCCGGGCGTGGCGAATGAGGCCGAACATGCCGTGCACGGTCTGCGACCCCCGGGTGATGGTGAACATCGTGAGGATCGTGACCAGCAGCGCCCCGGTGAGCCGGCTGGCGCCCTCGGCCGGGTTGTCGGTGCCGAGCACCACCCGGGCGGGGAGCTGGCCCAGCCATTCCCGCACCCGGGGCTCGACCTCGGCCTGCTCGATGAACCGGCGGACGGCGTGGTCTGGTTCGAGCTCGAGGCGGACCTCCTCGATGCGCCGCGGCACGTCCGCCCGGAGGCGGTCGGTCTCGGCGACGAGGTCGCGGATCTCGACCGCCGTCACCAGCGCCAGCCCGGTGAGGACGACGCCGACGGTGAGTGCGGCGGCGACCCCCAGCGGCATCCGCCGGGCCAGGCGAAGGGTGAAGGGCCGGAGCAGGCAGGCCAGCACCCCGGCGACGGCGACCCGTTGCGCCACCTCGGAGGCGGCGTCGGCCACGACCAGGAATCCCAGCGCCAGCAGGATCAGCCCGACGACGAGCAGGATGGCCCTGGGGCGGACCACAACGATCACGCGCTCGGCGGCCATCTGGGAATCGTAAAGTGCCGGGCGTGCGCACCGCGTGGCAGCAGGATGGAGAGTGGCACACCCGGTTGCGGGGCCGGCAGGTGTTCGGGGATCCCCGCATCAACAAGGGAACAGGGTTCAGCCCCGAGGAACGGGAGGCCCTGGGGCTGACGGGCCTCATGCCCTACAAGGTGTTCACGCTCGAGCAGCAGGCGGCCCGGTCCTACGGCCAGTACTCGGCGCAGCCCACCCCGCTGGCCAAGAACGTGTTCCTGACGGCGCTCCACGACCGCAACGAGGTCCTCTTCTACCGGCTGCTGACCGACCACCTCCGGGAGATGCTGCCGATCGTCTACACGCCGACGATCGGGGAGGCCATCGAGCGCTACAGCCACCAGTACCGCCGGCCCCGGGGCGTGTACCTGTCGGTCGACGCTCCGGAGCTCATCGAGGGTTCGCTGGCCGCCACCAACCTCGACCCCGACGAGGTCGACCTGCTCGTCGCCACCGACGCCGAGGCGATCCTCGGCATCGGCGACTGGGGCGTCGGCGGCATCGCCATCGCCGAAGGGAAGGTCGTCGTCTACTGCGCAGCCGGCGGGATCAACCCCAACCGGGCCATCCCCGTCGTCCTC
>JAICGL010000301.1 GCA_025923175.1 Acidimicrobiia bacterium | reverse complement strand
GGAGATGGTGCTGCACCTCGCTGAGGAGCTCGACGTGCCGCTCCGTGAACGCAACACCCTCCTCGTGGCGGCGGGCTTTGCGCCCGTCTACCAGGAGACACCGCTCGAAGGTGACGACATGGCGACCGTCCGGGAGACACTCCAGCAGCTCTTGACCAGCCACGAGCCCAACCCGGCGCTGGTCGTCGACCGGCATTGGGACCTCGTGCTTGCCAACCGGGCGATCGGATTGATGACGGCCGGGGTCTCCGAAGCGCTGCTGACTCCACCGGTGAACGTGATGCGCATCGCGCTTCATCCCGACGGCCTGGCGCCCCGCATCGCCAACTTCGAAGAGTGGAGCGGCCACCTCCTGTCCCGCCTCGCCCGGGAGGTGACCGCCACCGGCGATGCCGGCCTGGCGGAGCTCTACGACGAGTTGGCCGCCTTGCCCGGCGTGAGCGAGCGTGAGCACGCCGTGCCGCACGGCGACGGCGCCAGCCGGCTCATGGTCACCCTCCGGCTCAAGTCGCCGCTGGGCGACCTCAACTTCTTCTCGACGGTGGCAACCTTCGGCACTGCCGTCGACATCACGCTGGCAGAGCTGTCGATCGAGTCGTTCTTCCCCGCCGACGCCTCGACCGCGGCAACGCTGCGAGCCGCGCTCGCCTGAGACTGACCGTCAGGGACGCGGCCCGAACGACCGCTGTTCATCCAGCCGTGCCGCGAAGGCGGCCGCCTCACTTCGGCGATGCATTCCGAGCTTGGCCAGCAGACTGCTGACGTAGTTGCTGACGGTCTTCTCGGCTAGCGACAGTCCCTGGGCGATCTGCCGGTTGGTATGGCCGTCCGCCATGTGGTCCAGGATACGGCGTTCCTGCGGTGAGAGTCGCTCAAGCAGGGCTTGTCTCAGTGCAAGCAGGTCTCGCCGGGCCTGCCCGGCCTCTTTTCGCAAGCGCTCCTCGTCGGCGATCGACAGATCGACGGACACATCTTGACGATAAGCCCGCTCCAGACCGGGCACTGTCATCCGTACGACATAGCTAACGCACAGGCTTTGCACTGCTTCCGAAGAAGGGTGATTTGCCTCTATCGCTGTTGAAAAGCAGGCGCAGACGCTTGCCTTATGGTCACAGTCCTGGCGTTGGTCGCTGCGATGGCACTGGCCGGATTGACGGGCTCGGCGCAAGCCTCCGGGGCGCCGGCCGGGTGCCAGCACGGTAACGGGAGTGCGCGTACGGCATTGCAGGTGACGGGCGTGCTGAAGCGAACGCCTGGCTCGTGGGGGGTGCGCTTGTCGGCCGACGGGCGCTACGTCGCCTTTGCCTCCTATGCGGACGACCTCGTGTTCGGCGACGCCGACAACCATGCAGATGTCTTCCGAGCGGACCGGTCGACTGGCGAGATCGCCCAGGTGAGCGTCGACGCCGACGGTCTGGCTGCACACGGGCATGCGGCGGAGCCGTCGATCAGCGCAGACGGCACCCGGGTGGCGTTCTCCTCCCCGTACCACGTACACGTGAGGGATCTTCCTGCCGCACGCACGATCCTGGTCAGCGTCAACGATGCCGGCGCCGCTGCCGATGAGTGGTCGGGGGCGCCGGTCATGAGTCCGAGTGGACGCTTCGTCGCCTTCACCTCGCGGGCAACGAACCTCGTGGCGTCCGACCGCGAGTTCGGCAGCATCGAGGCGTACCTGCGAGACCTTGACGGGGCAACCACTGAGCGGGTCAGCGTCGGGGCTGGCGGGTCCGATCCCACATGGTCGTGGGCGGAGGCGGTCTCGGATGATGGTCGCTACGTGGCCTTCACCGCCGGCTGGGCCGGGGGGTCGCTGACCGGCGACGACACGTATCCCGGTTCCGACGTGTTCCTCCGCGACCGGCAGACCCAGACCACCGAGCTGGTCAGCGTCGCCCCCGATGGCCGGTCGATGGGAGGCTGGTTCATGGGGATGAGCGCCGACGGGACGAGGATCCTCTTCGGCGCAGGCCCCCAACCCGACTCCAGGCCGGCGGTCTTCCTGCGGGACCGGGCAGCCCGGACCACCCGTCTGCTCGCTCCGCTGGTCACGACCTGGCGACGAGGCGCGCATGCCGCCCCCGCGCCGCTGGCCTTCCTCAAGCAAGGGGCCTCGGCTGCAATCTCTGCCGACGGTCAGCTCGCCGCGATCCAGACCGCGCTCCCGACCGGGCAGGACGACACCAACGGCGCCGACGACGTCGTGCTCGTCGACCTCGCCACCAGCGGCCAGCAGCCGGTCACGCGCTCGCCATCCGGATGTACCGGGAACGGCGCCTCCGGGGAACCGACCCTTTCAGGCGACGGGTCGACGGTCGCTTTCACCAGCGAAGCCGACGACCTCGATGGGCCCGACAACCACCGAGTCACCAACGTCTATGTCCGGGAGATGTCCGCTCGGCGCACCGAACGGATCAGCACCGCCCCTACTGGACGGTGAACTCGGCCTTCATGCCCTTCTTGTAGTGAGCCGTGCCGGCTTCGTCGTTGGCGATCGGGAGGAAGCAGACCATCCCGTAGCGGCCGGCGGGAAGGTTGCCGATCAGGTCCATCTTGGCCGACTGGCCCGGCGCCGATCCGGTGCTGGCGAAGAAGCTCATCTTCGGGGCGGGCGGAGGGCTCTGTTCAGCCGGCGGCTGCTGGCCGCCCTGCTGGGCACCACCCTGCTGGGCGCCGCCCTGCTGGCCCTGTTGTGCGTTCTGCTGCGCTTCGTCCTCGGCCAGGATCTGGTCGAACGACTCGGTCACTCCGTCGTTGATCCGGAAGAGCGTCATCTCGTGGCTCTCGGCCTGGCTGTCGTTGGTGAACGAGAAGCGGGTCTCGCCGGCGGGCAGCGTGCCGGGGACGCCCTGATAGCCGTAGTCGACGCCGTGAATACCGACCGGGCCGCCCTGCGCCTGCACGCCGGGCAGCCCGAGCAGCAGCGCGGCCACCCCGACGCCTGCAACCAGCGCACCGCCCGCAAACGAGTAACGCAGCTTGTTCATCTCGCCCTCCCCAGCAAATTAGGCCCCAACACAGAGATGTGACGATCCACCGTAGCGCATCGCTCCCGAAAGCCTGCTGAGAGCGCCGCCCTGCCGGTAGGGTCCCCAGGGTGACCGGCCTCCTCGAGTGCGTCGCTGGCGAGATGGTGGCGCCGGCCCGCCCCGATCTGGCCGGGCTCGTGCACTGGGCGGGGGCGGCAGCGCAGCCGATTCACCGGTGGTTCCGGTATCGGGAGGGCTTCTCGCCGGCGTTGATCACGAGCCTGGGCCTCGGCCGTCGGATCCTCGACCCGTTCTGCGGGTCGGGTTCGATCATGGTCGGGGCGGCCCAGCAGGGCCGCGCGTCGGTGGGGATCGACGTCAACCCGCTGGCCGCCTTCGTCAGCCGGGTGAAGCTCTCGCCACTCGGCGACGCCGACGTCGCGGCCGCCGCCGCCTTCCTGGGAGGCTTCGAGGCGGCGGCGTCCGGCGTGGAGCCGTGGCCGGAGCCGGGGCTGCGGAGCGCGTCAAAGGTATTCGAGCCGCGCATCTTCGACGCCGTCCTGCGGATGCGGGCGCTGATCGAGCAGCGGGCCACGAGCGCCGCTCAGCGCGACTTCCTGCTGCTGGCCTGGCTGTCGATCCTCCAGGAGGTCGGCAGCTATTTCAAGGAAGGCAACGGCATCAAGTACCGCAACCGGAAGCGCCGCAAGGATGGGTACGTCGCCCGGCCCGACGGCCAGTGGCAACTCGAGCGGTTCGGCGCGGATCAGGAGGGCTTCGTGTTCGCCGCCCTCCGCGCCAAGCTGACCGAGATGCTGTCCGACGTGCCCGCCTGGCAGCGCGGTACCTGGAGCGGCCAGCGGGTCATCGAGGGGGACGCCCTAGAGGAGACGGGCCGGCTCTGCACCGGATCGTTCGACTCAGTGCTGTTCTCCCCTCCCTATGCCAACCGTTTCGACTACTTCGAATCGCAGAAGGTCGAGCTGTGGTTCGGGGGCTTCGTCGACTCTTATGAGGCGCTCGGCGGGCTGCGGAAGCGATCCCTGCGTTCGCACCTCGGTGCTGCGCTCGACAGTGCGGTCGTCGACCTTCCCGACGTCGAAGCGTTGATCGCCCGGATCGACCCGGCGTCCTACGCCGTGCGGATGCGGGTCCCGGCGCTCATTCGCGGCTACTTCTCCGACATGGCCACGATCCTGCGCCGCTGCCGGCACGTGCTGGTGCCGGGTGGGCAGTGCTGCGTCGTGGTGGGCAACTCCGCGTACGGCGGGGTGATCATTCCCACCGACCAGATCATCGCCCGACTCGGCCTCGACGCCGGATTCGGCGAGGCCGCTGTCGTGCCCGTCCGCCACCTCACCGTTGCGCCACAGCAGCGCAACGAGCTGGCGGGCCGGGAAGGGCTGATGCGCGAAAGCATCGTGGTGCTGTCATGAACCGGCGCCCCGTTGGCGTCGACTCGCTGCGGTTCGTCGAGGTCGACACGTTCCCTCCGCTGGCGGACATCGAGCACGGACAGCTCTTCACCCTCAGCCTGTCCGGCTCCACCACCGCTTTCACCCACGGCTTGCACCGCTTCGCCGCCAAGTTCATTCCTCAGGTGCCGGCCTGGGCGCTGGATCACTTCGGGTCGCGCACCAGCGTCGTCGTCGACCCGTTCATGGGGTCGGGCACCACCCTGGTGGAAGGCCTGCTGCGCGGCGGGACGACGATCGGCGTCGACGTCGATCCGCTCGCCCGGTTCATCGCCCGGGCCAAGGTGACGCCGCTCGATGACGAGCGCATTGCCGGGCTGAGCGCCGAGCTCGCCGCCCGGTGGCGCGCCCCCGCCCCAAGGCTCCGTCCGCCGATGCCCGACGTCGCCAACTTCGAGCACTGGTTCAGCGCCGGGCAATGGGGTTGGGTCCAGTCGCTGCGCGACACGATCCTGGCGCTCGACTGTGACGATGACGAGCGGGCTTTCCTGCTCGTGGTGTTCAGCTCGACCCTGCGGTGGGTGTCGAATGCCGACGACCAGTCGCAGAAGACCTACGTGTCGGGAACGCTCCGCAAGCAGCCGCCGGCGGTGGACGCGGTGTTCTGGCGGTTCCTGCGGCGGGCGGCCGCCGGTCTGGCCGATCTGAACCGCAAGCGCCACAGCGAGTCCGTCACGCTGATTCCGGATGGAGTCGACGCCACCTCGCTGGGGTTGCAACCGCGCAGTGTCGACCTGGCCGTGACCTCACCGCCCTATCTCGACTCCGTCGACTACCCGTACAACATGATGCTGGAGTACTTCTGGCTCGGGCCGTTGCTGGGCGTCCCGGATCGGCGGGCATTCAACGCGCTGCGGCGCCGGCCGATCGGTGCCAAGCGCCCGGTTGAGCGGATCGCCCTGCCGGACTGTCTGAAGGGCATCGTGCCCCTCGGCGACATGCCGCCGACCCGTCAATCGGCGGCCACGACCTACTTCGCCCTCATGGAACGCCATTTCGCCGAGATGGCCCGCTGTCTGAAGCCCGGGGCGCGCTACGTCTTCGTCGTCGGCAACAGCCAGACGCTGGTCGATGTGGTACCGCTCCACGACGCGCTCGTCCGTCTAGCAGGCGCGGCCGGGTTGAGTCTCGAGCGGGCATTCGG
>JAICGL010000300.1 GCA_025923175.1 Acidimicrobiia bacterium | reverse complement strand
TGGAGGCGACGGGCCAGTTGCTGGCGTCGCTCCATCGCCACTCCTACCGCCGCATCGGCGTGGGCGCGGTCAACGGGCGCCGCTTCCTGTTCCACACCGGCCTGGGGTTCGACGCCGCCGTCGTCGCCCAGGTCGAACGGCGCAACGAGCTGAAGCGCTACGCCGGCCACCCGCTGTTCGTGGCGAGCGCTTTCGTCACCTGGTTCAAGCACTACGACCACAGCCGGCCGCACTTCGCCCTCAAGCTCGGCGACGACCTCATCGAAGGCTGCTACTTCGCCATCGTTTCGAAGACGAGCCCCTACACCTTCCTCGGCCCACGGCCGGTGGTGGTCGCCCCCGAGGCGGGGCTCGACTCCCGCCTGTCGGTCACGGCCTTCCGCACGCTGCGCTTCGCTCCCGTCATGGCGGCCGTGGGCTCGGCGCTCGGGAAGGGCAAGGTGCTCCGCCACCACCCCAAACTGGTCCACCGCTCCGGCATCGACGAACTGACGGTGCTCGGCAGCGGGCCCTTCCCCTACCAGGTCGACGGCGACCACCTCGGCGACGTCGAACGCCTCGACTTCATCTACGAGGACGACGCCCTGACGATCGTGGTCCCTTAACCGGCGAAGACTTTGTAGACCTGCCGGGACTCCGACATCATCACCACGTCGCAGGAGCCGGTGGGGAAGTAGTCGCCCGCTTCGACGTTGTCACCCCAGAAGATCGTCTTCTTGTATGCCGGCCCCTTGCCGGTGAACGCCTCGAGGGGGCTGCCCGCTCCCCTGCCGGTGAATACCGACACGGTGTCGTGGTTGGACGCGACCAGCGCGCTGTGATCGGGGGACGGACGCAGTACGGAGATACGGGGTGCCCCGTAGAGATCGCCGATGTACTTCGGCCAGTGCGTGCCTTTCCCGGTCAGCGCATCGAAGCGGTACAGGTGGGTCGGGTTCGACTTGGTGGCCAGCACCAACTTCTGGTCGTACCAGAAGCTGGCCTCGGTGTTCTCGAAGCCCTGACCCGGATACTTGAACCGGTGCCGCATGTGCAGCCGGACGGTCGTCGCCTTGTACGGGTCCGGTTCGACAACCTCGTAGATGTAGGGGTCGCGCCCCTTCTGCATGCTCTCGATGATCCAGAGACGGCCGCGGCCGTCCTTCCCGACCGAATAGGTGATGTCCTCCCAGTCGGTGTTCTCAGCGCCGAGGACCCTCACCTCCCGCACGATGGGGCGGCCGTTCTTGATCTGCAGCGAATACAGGCTGGCCGGACGGCCCGAGTCCCGGATGAACCATCCGACGCCGTGCCTCTGCCACGACGCCACCATCCCGGACGCTTCACTCATGCCCTTCGTCAGCGCCCCGAGCCGCTGCGTCCGGGTACTCGGCGGCCCGCAGTTGATGCGCTTGGCCGCAACCGGAGAGGTCAGGAGCGGGGAGAGGAGGAGAACAACGGCGAGCGGGACAAAACCACGACGTCGCATATTCGGCAACCTAGGCAACACGTGTGACGCGGGATAACTCCCGTACCACATCCTGGCAACCGCTCTGTGAACGTTTAGCGCTCGACGCGAGGGGCGGCGATCGGCACCCGGAGGTGCACCGTCGTGCCGCCGTCGTTTTTCATCGTCAGCTCGCCGGCCAGCTCGCTCTGCACCAGGGTCCGGACGATCGACAGCCCCAGCCCGGAGGCGGTCTCCGGCGAGAAGCCGGGCGGGAGCCCGACGCCGTTGTCGACGACATCGACGACCGCGTCGTCGGCTTCCCGGGCGACCCGCACGATGACCGAGCCTTCGCGGCTGGCGCCCGATCCGTTGTCGGGGAAGCCGTGCTCGACGGCGTTCTGGAGCAACTCGGTCAGCACGACGGCCAGGGGGGTGGCCACCTCGGCCGGCAGGTCGCCGGGATCGCCTTCGACCGTGAACCTGATGTGGCGGTCCGGCGAGGTGAGCCCGTCCTCCACCACCCGGACCAGCGGCCGGATGATCTCCCCGAAGGGCACCGTATTGCCGGCCTCGTACGCCAGTGTCTCGTGGACGAGGGCGATCGACCGAATGCGCCGCACCGACTCGTCGAGGGCCTGCTTGGCCTCCGGCGACGAGAGCCGGCGGCCCTGGAGGCGCAGCAGCGAGGCGATCGTCTGGAGGTTGTTCTTCACTCGGTGGTGGATCTCCCGGATGGTGGCGTCTTTCGAGAGGAGCAGCCGGTCCCGCCGGCGGAGCTCGGACACGTCCCGCATCAGCAGCAGCGCGCCGTTGGGCGTGCCATCCTCGAGCAGCGGGATGACCTGGAGGAGGATCGAGGTGTCGCCCCACTCCAGCTCCTCGGTGACCGGCGCCCGGGCGGCGAAGGCGGTGCGGACGGCGTCGTCGTCGAGGCCGCTGTCGGACAGGCGCTGCCCCTGGGCGTTGGCGTGGACCCCCATGCGGTGCAGGGAGCTCACGGCGTTGGGGCTGGCGTAGCGGACGATCGCATCGGTGTCGAGGAACAGGACGCCGTCGCCGACCCGGGGGGACTCCTCCGGCGCCAGGCCGCCGCCCTTGAAGGGGAACGTGCCCTCGTAGACCATGCGGGCGAAGCGGTCGAAGATCTCGAAGTACACCCGCTCCAGCTCGCCGAGGCGGCGGCCGGTGGTGGTGGCCGCCTCCCGGGTGAGCAGGGCGATGACTTTGCCCCGGTGGCGGACGGGGATCGCCTGCACGTTCGCCCGCTCGCCTGTCTGGCCGATGACGGCGGCGTCGCCGACGCCGATCTCGCCGATGCGCCACACCCGGGCGATGAGCGGCCGCTCGACCTCGTCGACGATGGTGCCGAGCATGTCGTCGCGGTAGAGCGTCTGGTCGGTGGTCGGCCGCACCTGGGCCAGGACCACGAAGCGGTGGCCTTCCTCCCCGGCCATGGGGGCCAGCAGCAGGAGGTCGGCGAAGCACAGGTCGGCCAGCATCCCCCAGGCGGCCGCCAGCCGCTGGAGGTGGGCGGCGTCGTCGGTCGTCAGCCGGGTGTGGGAGCGAGCCAGCTCCGCGAGCGTCGCCATCGCGGGTCAGACGCCTCGTGGGGACGGGCTGCGCCGTTCGAAGCCGCACAGCTCGGTGCAGCCGGCGCTACTCAGCAGCATGCGGAGGCGATCGGTCCCCTCGGCCACGAGAGCCAGCTCATGGGCGTCCGACGCGGTCGTGAGCGGCACCCCGGCGGCCTGGAAGCGGGCCAGGAGGCCGGGAGCCGGGTATTCCTCGGCGGCAGGCTTGCGCCAGCCGGCGCTGGAGACCTCGGCGGCAACGCCGTTCTCGGCGGCGGCCTTGGCCAGCCGGTCCCACCAGGGGCCGAGCTCACCGGCGGGCGCGATACCGGCGACCTTGGCGAGGTCCGGGTGGGCGAGGACGTCGGTGGTCCGGGTCGCGGCGAGCTCCTCGATGGCGGCGACGTAGGCGTCCCACACCGCTTCGACGTCACGCGTCTCCCACTGCTCGTCGACCACCGGGTCACCCATCTGGTCGAAGCCCCAGGCGCCGAGCCAGTGCACCGATCCGAGCAGAAGATCGAACGGCCATCCGGCGAGAAGCTCGGCCACCTCGCCCATCCGCCCGGGGTAGTAGTCGACCTCGAGACCGAGCCGGACGGGGATCGGCGCACCCGCGGCCGCTGCACCGCGCACGGCGTCGACGTACTCGTCGAGGTCGCCGGTGGCGTGCTCCGCCCAGTAGGCGGCGGTCTGCTCCCGGAGCCGGCCGTCAGGGTCGGCGTCCCACCACCCGGTCAGCAGCCGGTCGGCCTGCCGGAAACGGAACAGGTGCTCGGTGATGCATATCTCCTCGACGCCTCGGGCCGCGGCCGCTTCCGCATAGGCGCGCACCGCTTCGACCCGATAGGGCCCATCTTCGCCGTGACGGAGCAGGTGTAGGTGGTAATCGAGCACTGGTAAGAGATTACGGCGCTGACCCTTTCTGGGCCTGCTCTAAACAGTTGGTGACCAACACATCGATGTCGTACCCCGATTCCGCTTCGTCAAGTTCGGCGATGCTCGCATGGGTGGCGGGATCGCGGGGCTCGAAGAGGGTGCAGCAGTCCTGGTGGGCCTCGGCCGAGATGTCGTAGCTGCCGACGCGCCGGGCCTCGTCGATGATCTCGACCTTGTCGGTGCCGACGAGCGGCCGGAGCAATGGGAGGGTGGCGACGGAGCCGACGGCGGCCATGTTCTCCAGCGTCTGGGAGGCGACCTGACCGAGGCTCTCGCCGGTCACCACGGCCAGAGCGCCGTGGCGGGCTGCGAGCCCCTCGGCGACGCGCACCATGAGCCTGCGATAGAGCAGCACACGCAGCGACGACGGCGCGGAGAGCGTGATCTCCCGCTGCGCCTCGCCCATGGGCACCGACCACCATGGCTGCCGATAGCCCCATCGGCTGAGCACCTCGAGTAGCTGGGTGACCTTCTGCTCCGAGGACCGGTCGGTGAAGGGCTGGCCGTGGAAGTGCACGGCGATCGGGTCGGCGCCCCGGCGCATCATCCGCCAGGTCGCCACCGGCGAGTCGATACCGGCCGAGAGGAGAGTGACGACCGGGCCGGCCGTCCCGACGGGCAGCCCGCCGGGGCCGGGCAGCTTGGCCGCCGACACGTACGCCTTGTCGTGGACGATCTCGATGCGGACGGAGACGTCGGGATGGCTGAGGTCGACCCGCTTCGCCAGACCGAGGCGGATGGCGTCGCCGACCTTCTCGTTGACTACCTGGCTGGTGGGGGCGAACGGCGTCCGGGCCCGGCGGGCCCGGACCTCGAAGGTCTCGAACGGGGTGAGGGTGTCGGCGTCGCGGGCGACGTCCAGGGCGGTGGCCACGATGGCGTCGAGGTCGGCGGGAGCGACGAGCACCGGAGCGACGTTGGCCACCCCGAAGACCCGGGTGACCAGCTCGAGGGCGTCGGGCTTCGGTTCGGTGATCTCGACCCGGCCGCTGACGAGGCGGACCTTCCCGGCGGAGTCGCCCAGCGCCCGCCGGAGGTTGTCGCGCAGGGCCCGTTCGAAGCGCGGCCGGTTGCGGCCTTTCAGGCCGATCTCGTGGTAGTGGGCGAGGAGGAGGTCGGGGTTCACGCGGTACCCGCGGGGGACGCCCCCGCACCCCCGGGGCCGGTCCGGGCACCGATCTCGAGGAGGACCTGGTCGGTGGACAGCACCCGCACGCCCCGGCGGCGCCAGTCCTCGAGCAGCTCCTTGCCTCGGGACGGGTCGAGGGCGGCCACGGCGTCTTCGACGACGACGATGTCGAGGCGGGGGTCGAGGGCCAGCATGCCCTCCACGGCGTAGCGGTTGCAGACCTCGAGGGCGACCCCGTAGACCACGACGGTCTCGGGGGCGAGCGCCCGGAGCAATGGGGCTGCCGCAGGGTTGGAGAAGGCGTCGAACCGGTTCTTACTCAGCACGATCTCCGGTGAAGCGGCGACGGCGGCCAGGTCGATGCCGTCGCCGTCGGACGGGATGTCGGCGGCGCCCGGCGCCGGGGCCGTCTCGGGCAGCCGATGGGCGCCTTCCGTGCCGCGGAGGCAGTGAGCGGGGAACGTCGCGACGAAGTCGGGGGCGGCGGAGATCTCGTCGTCGTCGGGTTCGTGGTCGTCGGCGG
>JAICGL010000299.1 GCA_025923175.1 Acidimicrobiia bacterium | reverse complement strand
GTCGTAGAGCTCCGCCAGGCCGGCATCGCCGGTGGCGGTCACCTCCCGGGCGAGGCGGGACAGGAGGTGGCCGCTCCACTCTTCGAAGTTGGCGATGCGTGGCGCCAGGCCATCGGGATGGAGCGCGATGCGCAGCACGTTCACCGGTGGAGTCAGCAGCGCTTCGGAGACCCCGGTCGTCATCAACCCGATCGCTCGGTTGGCAAGCACCATGTTCCACTGCCGGTCGACCACCAGCGCCGGGTTCGGCTCGTGGCTGGTCAAGAGCTGCTGGAGTGTCTCCCGGACGGTCGTCATGTCGTCACCTTCGAGCGGTGTCTCCTGGTAGACGGGGGCGAAGCCCGCGGCCACGAGCAGGGTGTTGCGTTCACGGAGCGGCACGTCGAACTCCTCGGCGAGGTGCAGCACCATCTCCCGGCTCGGCCGGGCCCGGCCCGTCTCCAGAAAGCTCAGGTGCCGGGTGGAGATGGCCGCACGGGCCGAGACGTCGAGCTGGCTCAGCCGCCGGCGCTGGCGCCAGTCGCGCAACAACGGGCCGACGGTCGTGGCGGTGCTTGCAGCGGTGGCCATACGACCGACGCTAACGCCCGGCGCGCCGACCGGCGATTACCCGCCAGGTAACGGTCGCGGGCGGCTCTGGACGGTCCGCACCCGGTTCACCAGGTTCTGCATGCGCAGTTCCGCTTCGAGCACGCGTTCCATGGCCTGACCGACGAGGGCACTGGCCGAGGCCGCCTCCTCGCTGGCCTGGCGCAGTTCGTCCCGCACGCCGGGCTCGAGCATCGGGTCACTGCTCATCTCGGCCAGCGGCTTCGTCAACGCCGCGATCACCCGTCGCAGCTCGAGGTGCACGACGACCTCCCGGGCCAGGGCTGCGAGCGCCCGGGTCTGCGCCGGCGACAGGTAACCGGGCACCTCGTCGGTCACGCACAGGGTGCCGAGCGGCATGCCCTCGGGGCTGATGAGCGGGGCCCCGGCGTAGAACCGGATGTGAGGCTCGTCGCGGACGAGAGGGTTGGTGGCGAAGCGGGGGTCCTGATGGGCGTCGGGAACAACGAAGATCTCGTCTGGCTGCAGGATGGCGTGGGCGCAGAAGGCGACATCCCGAGAGGTCTCCTTGAGGTCCGTTCCGACCTTCGACTTGAACCACTGCCGATCCTCATCGACAAGGCTCACCATGGCGACGGGTGCCTCGCAGATGTAAGACGCGAGAAAGACAATGTCGTCGAAGCTGGCTTCGGGGAGCGTGTCGAGAACCCCGTACTCCCGGAGCACTGCCAGGCGGCCCGCCTCGTCGTGGTACAGGGGAGCGGGTACTGCACCGTCCGTCCGCTGGTCCACGTGGCGGATCCTAGAACCGTGCGGTCATTCACCGCCATGGCTCGAAAGGTTTACGTGCGACCGCCGAGCGGCCGGCGCAGCTGGTCGTGCAGCTCGTCGCGCGCCGCGGGGTCCATGACCTGTTCCAGGAACAGGGCCCGCATGGCGGCGAACAGTGCGGCGGCTTCCGTCTCGGGGTCTCGGGGGCGGGCCAGGCGGTGCAGGGCGAAGCCGTCGAAGAGGGCATGGAAGGCCTCGGCCGCCGCCTCCGGCTCCCGGGCACCGAGAGCAGTCAACACCCGGGTGATCAGTCCCTCGAAGGCGGTCAGGGCTTCGGTTGCCGCGGGCTGGAGCGCAGCGTTGCGTCCCGCCTCGAGGTACAGCTGGTACTGGGCCACGAGGGTGGGTGTCGGGGCGGCGACCAAAACCGCGGCCATCCGCTCGGCAATCTGGGTGACACTGGCGCCGGTCGCGTGCAGCGCCACCTCGGCCAAACTCTCGAGCTCGGCGACCCGCTCCGCCACATGGAGTTTGAGCGCCTCCTCGACGAGCTCCCGGACCGACCCGAAGTAGTACGTCGTCGAGGCGAGCGGCACCCCAGCCCGCTCGGCCACCGCCCGATGGGTCACCGACTTGACGCCCGTCTCCCCCAGCAGATCAATGGCCGCCCGCAGCAGTGCGACCCGCCGTTGACGGCTGCGGTCCTGACGAGGCTCCGCGCCCTGCGTGACATTTGCACGATTCATTCTTGACACTCCCGGCCAGGAACTTGTACAAACGTACCAGATTCTAGATACCGGGGGTATCTCAAATGCGTGGACGGCTCAGCTTCCGAGACCTGGCAGCCACTGGATCGGCTCTCCTCCTCCTGGTCACCGGCGTGACCGTCGGCGTCGGCGGCGCCTCAGCCGGTCCGTCCGGCCCCGGATGGGGTTCGGGCGCCGGCCTGGCCGAGCCGAAGGACGACCCCTTCTACCGCCCGCCGGCCGGCTTCGAGTCGTCAGCCCCCGGCACGGTGCTGGCCACCCGCCCCGTGTCGGTCAACGGCCTCGGCCTCCCGGTTCCGGCCGACTCCCAGCAATTCCTGGTCCGCTCGAGCGACGCCAAAGACGCCCCCACCGCAGTCGTGGGCACGCTCATGGTGCCGAAGGCGCCGTATCCGTTCGGCGACCGGCCGCTCGTCTCGTACCAGCCGGCTACCGACAGCCTTGGTGACCAGTGCAACCCGTCCTACAAGCTCCGGGCGGGCACGGAGTACGAGCTGCCGCTGATGATGCCGGCCCTCCAGAACGGCTGGGCGGTGGTGGTCACCGATTACCAGGGCCCGCAGATGGCCTTCGGCGCCGGTCGCATGGCCGGTCACGCCGTCCTCGACGGGATCAGGGCCGCCCTGGCCCTGCCCGACACCGGGCTCAACGGTGTGAAGACCCCCGTCGGCCTGTGGGGCTACTCCGGCGGCGGGCTCGCCACCAGCTGGGCCGCCCAACTCCATCCCGGCTACGCCTCCGAGCTCAACATTGCCGGCGTGGCCTCCGGCGGCACCCCGGCCGACTTCGAGGCGGCCGTCCACCGGATCGATGGAGGCATCGCCTCGGGTCTGGTGATGCTGGCCTCGACCGGTCTCACGCGGGCCTACCCCGAGATGCTGGCGCTCCTCAACGACGCCGGCCGGCAGATGGTCGAGCGCATCGGCGACATGTGTGTCGGCGAGGCGGTCAGCGCCTTCCCCTTCCGCCGCCTCAACGAGTTCACGACGTCGAAGGAGCCGCTGGCCGAACCCGTGGCCAAGGCCGTGATCGAAGACAACCGCATGGGCCGCCTCACACCCACGGCCCCGGTGTTCCTCTACCACTCGGTGTGGGACGAGCTAATCCCCTTCTCCAGTGCCGAGGCCCTGCAGGCCGACTGGTGCCGCAACGGCGGCCGAGTCTCGCTCTACGCCGACGTCCTCAGCGAGCACTCCAGCCTGGCCGCCACCGGCGCCCCGCTGGCCGTCGGCTACCTCGGATCCCGCTTCGCGGGGATCGACGCGCCTTCGACCTGTCCATAAGCTTGTCGCCGTGCGGCGATCCATCCGGTGGGTACTGGGTCTGGTGGTACTGACCCAGTCGGCTTGGCTTCAGCCTGCCGAAGCCACCGGGACGGCGGTGTGCACGATCAGCGGGACGATCACGTTCACCCAATCCGAACCCACCAGCACCGACGGCTCGTGGACGATCGGCCCGGCCGTCATCAATTGCCAGGGCCCGTACAACGGCTACGAGCGCATCATCGGCCCCGGCCAGTTCGCCGGCTCCGGCACCTACACCGCCTTTCCCCCGGGCACCGGCACGTGCCTGCACAGCGTCGGGTCCGGCACCGTCGAATACGGCTTTCCGACGACCGCCTACGACATCCGTCTCGTCGAGCCACACAGCTACGCCCTGGCGGGAGCTGGCGTCTTCACCACGCCGAGCCTCAAGGGCACGTTCCAGGTCTTGCCGCCCTACGACGGCGACTGCGTGACGAAGCCGGTGACCACGGCCCTGTTCGTGGCCCAGGCCTCGCTCCTCCGCTTCTATCCGCCCGACCCCGACCGGTACATCCCGGAAAAGTCGAGGCCACTCTGACCGCAGAGGAGCGGGACGGCGTCGCTCTGACCAACCTCGATCAGCCGCTCTTCGACGGCGCCGGGGCGACCAAGCGCGACCTTGTCGACTACCTCGACGCCGTCGCCGGGCAGATCGTTCCGGTGCTCTACGACCGGCCGCTGTCCGTGATCCGTGTCCACCGCGGCCAGACGCCGTTCATGCAGAAGAACGTGCCGAAGTACACGCCATCGTGGGTGACCACCGTGTCGATGTGGGCCGAGGCTTCGCAGCGCCAGGTGTCGTACGCGCTGTGCAACGACCGGCGCACGCTGGTGTGGTTCGCCAACCAGCGGGCGGTCGAGTACCACCCCGCTCTGTTTCGTATCGGCGAGTGGGACGGGCCCACCCATCTGGTGCTCGACCTCGATCCCCCGGCCGAGAACGGGTTCGCGCCAGCCGTGCAGGCGGCCCACGCCGTCCGCCAAACGCTGGCCGAGGCCGGCCTGGAGGGAGCGGTCAAGACCAGCGGCGCCAAGGGCGTGCACGTGTTCGTGCCGCTTGACGGGCAGGCCTCGACGGAGGAGGTGGCGGCTGCCGGACGGGCCTTAGCCGCCCGCACCGAGCGCCTCGAACCCGCCCTCACCACGACCGCCTTCATCCGGGAGGACCGGGGCGGCAAGGTGTTCCTCGATTCGACCCGGGCCGGCGGGGCGACGGTCGTGGCGGCTTACAGCCCGCGGGTCCGGCCCGGCGTGCCGGTGTCGTTCCCGGTTCCGTGGGCCGAGCTCGATGCGGTGGCTCCCGCCGATTTCACCATTCAGACCGCGACCAGGGCGATCGCCGACGGTGACCCGTGGGCCGCGCTCATGCCCGCGCCGCAGCACCTGACGGAAGATCTGATCGAAGAAGGACGGGCCATCCCCGGAGCGCGCGTGCAGGCGATGCACGAGGGCAAGCGGCGCGCCCGGGCCCGCAGCGACCCGCAGAATAAGGGGTCATGACTGAGATCAACGTGTACGAGGCTGCGGGAGGGACGGCCTTCTTCGAACGGCTCGTCGGTGACTTCTACGAGGGCGTGGCCGGCGACGAGGTCCTCGCGCCGCTGTATCCCGAGGCCCCGGACTTCAGCGGCGCTCGCCGCCGACTCACGCTTTTCCTCATCCAATACTGGGGTGGGCCCGGTACCTATAGCGCCGAACGCGGCCATCCCCGTCTGCGGATGCGGCACTTCCCGTTCCCGGTCGGCCCCCTCCAGCGCGATCGGTGGATGGTCCACATGACCAACGCCGTCGAGGCCAACACGGAAGAGGGCGAGGTCCGCGATGCGCTGCTCCGCTACTTCGTCATGGCCTCCGAGCAGATGCTCAACACCCCCGACTAGGTCCCGATCTTGCCGCCGCCCTCCTTGCGGATGGCGACGGTGGCGGCTCGAGGCCGGCCGGCTGGGTCGAAGTCCGGCCAGTTGCTCACCACCCGGGGATTGGCCGGTGTCGGGGTGCCGATGGCGTTGGTGGCTTCACCGGGATGCTGGATGTTGAGGAACAGCGTTTCCTGATCAGGTGTGAACGTCATCCCGGTGATCTCGCAGCCGCGCGGGCCGACGAGGAAGCGGCGGATGTCGCCGGTCGCCGGGTCGGCGGCCAGCAGGGCGTTGTTGCCGATGCGGTCGTAGCCGCGGTCGGCCCGCCGCAGCGACGAGTTGGAG
>JAICGL010000298.1 GCA_025923175.1 Acidimicrobiia bacterium | reverse complement strand
TGGCGTAGTATGTTCCCTGGCTCGACGCCCGAGGGCGTGGTGTCAGGCAATTGCGGAAGTGGCGGAATCAGGCAGACGCGCTAGCTTGAGGTGCTAGTGCCCTCAGGGGCGTGGGGGTTCAAATCCCCCCTTCCGCACCAAAAAGAAGTGCTGGTCAGGGGCCCTTTCGGGGGCCCTTCGCCATGTCAGCGGCGCTTCGTCGACCCGGCCAGCAACGTTGCGATGGCGTTGACGATTCGTTCGGCAGCATCAGCGGCTTTTCGGATGTGATCGGCGTCGAGCTGGCGTGTGGCGAAGTCGCCATATTCGGCGATGGCCCGGTCTCGTCGTATGTCCTCGGCTTCGGTCAGATCCTCTGCCGTGATGCATCAGCCAGGCGATACCGGGCGTAGTGCAACACGATTCGGTGGTCGCCTTCGCCACCGCGAGGCCGGAGGCCGGCGGGTGTCATGTGCGCGGTGAGGGCTTTGCGGATGGCGTCGTGGCAGGCGGCGATGGCGAGGGTCGGGTCTTCGGAGGCAAGCAGCCGCGCAGAGCGGACGTGGCGGCGGGCATCGTTGATCCGATCACCCGCCGCGCCCATGTTCGGTTGCACTCGTTCGAGATCTCGAGTGGCCAGTGCCTCGGCGAGCCACTTGTCCCGCTCCTGTTCGCTCATCCAGCGCCCAGGGGTATCGGAACCAGAGGTTGGCTCTTGAGCTGGACCACAAACGGTTCCGGTTTGGTGGCGGCCCATCGATCACGATCGATCACAACCGGGTTCACCTCAACGCGCAGTTCCTGTTCGACTGGAGCGCAGGCCCGTCGAACCGTCCGGAGGCTCGGGTTGCCGACAACGAGCACGTCGATGTCGTTAGGCGCTGGGCCTGGTTCTCCGGTGTAGCGCGCCGCCCAGGAGCCAAAGACGAAGGCCTCCTCAACGCCGGCGACGTCGGTGAGGGCAGTGCCGAGTCGGCCGAGAAGACCCACGGTCTGAACCAGAATTGATCGGAGGTCTCTGGCCCATGGGAGGTTCCAGTTCGCTTGGACGAGGGTGTTGCGGCCCAGGGCTCGGGTCGTGACCAAGCCGTGCTGGGCCAGCCGGGCGACCTCGCGACTGGCCGTTGCTTGAGCCACGGAGGCTCGTTCAGCAAGAGCGCCGATTGGGATCTCGTCGCCGTCCTGACCAAAGAGCACGGCCAAGATCCTGAGCTGCTGGTCGGATCGAAACAGAGGCGCGAGCGGGGGAGCAGATCTACTCACACTCTCGATGATATCATCGAGAGTGCAGATGAACCACGACCTCGTGTGGCAGTCCGCCCCGCTGCTCCGAAGCGCTCTCGCCCGCCAGCGACACCGCCGCCCCAGTCTGCTAGTCGCCCGCTGGTTGGCTTGCGGGGCGGCTCGGGGTTCCGAGGGCGGTGGCGGGGAGTATTCCTTCGATGAGGTCCTGGGCGACTTGGTTGAGGCGCTGGTTGTGATCCCGGGCGTAGCGGCGGAGGAGGAGGAACGCTTCCTCCATGTTGACCTTGGACCGTTCGGCCAGAACCCCCTTGGCCTGTTCGATGACGATTCGGATGTTGAGGGCTTGTTGCACCTGACTCGCGAGCAATTGCGGGTCGCCGCGGGGGCGATGCTGGAGAATGCAGACGGTCGCCACGTGAGCCAGCGCTCGGGCGGCGCGCAGGTCAACCTCCGACAGTGTCCCGACGGTGTGGCGGAAGAGACTGAGGGTGCCGATCGTGTCGCTGCGGACCCGCAGGGGTAGGGCGTGGACCGCCCGAAAGCCTGCACGCAAGGCCTCGGCGGCGAACGTCGGCCACCGCTCGCCCGCCTCCTCCAAGTCGACGGCCCCGACCGGCTCTCCGCTGCGGTAGCAGTCCTTGCAGGGTCCCTCGTCCCGCTGGAGCTCGAACAGCTCCAGGAGGCGCATCCGCTCGCTGGACGAGGCCAGCAGCTGGAGCACACCTCCTGCGCCAACCAGCATCACACCGGCGGCTTCGGCGTCGAAAAGTTTGACGCAGCGCTCTGAGAGCAACGAGAGAACTTCCACCAGGTCAAAGTCCTCGACGAGGGTGTCGGACAGCATGACGAACGTGTCGAAGAGCAGTTCCTCTCGCGTCATGGTCACCGCTTACCCTCCGCTTCGGTCAGGTCAGTCTGGTTGATCATCGAACCGCAACGTGCCGGTGAGCACCCGGCCTGCAACTTCGTCGATCGGCCGATCCTCGGTGTAGGCAACACCGCGGAGGCGAACCAGCGCCTCCGCCATGCCGACGTCGAGCTGTGCGGAGATCATGCCCGTGGCTTGGTGGACCTGGGCCCGAAACGGCACGTCCGCTAGGGCGGGGGCCAGCGCTCCAGGGGGAGCGGCGGCCTGCAGCCCGATGACGCCGTGAGCCACGAGTTCGGCGATAGCCAAGACATCGGTGATCTGCTGGTGGGACAGTGGGCCAGGCCGGTCCCGGTAGAAGTTCATCGCTCCCAGGTAGGTCGCCCCGACTTGAAGCGGCAGGGCGAACACGGCCGCCACACCAGCCTCAACCGCCCGGGCGGCGAAGATCGGCCAGCGGATCAGGCCCGAGCCGGCCAGATCCGGCTCATGGACGGGCGCCGAATGCCGAGCGGCGTCAACGCACGGACCCTCGCCGTACGTGAACTGAGCCTCCTCGATCACTCCCTCCACCGGATCCGACTTTCCCAGCGACGTGCGGATCTCGCCGCCAGCCGAAAGGATGATTCCTGCCCCGGTTACGGGTGGCACCCTCGCACATGCCACGCAGACCCGATCCCACGTGGCCGGGGCGCCTCCGCCCACGGCCGAGAGCGCAGCCCGCACCTCCTCCAGCCGATCGGATCTTCCGATCGCACTCACCGGCTGCGTGCCAGCAGAACCCTGGCTTGTCGCACCTCAGATCGACTCTGCATTGCGCTATCTCCTTGCCCGACTTATGAGGCAGAGGTAGATGCGTCACCAGGGTCCGGGGCAACACATTGGATTATCGACTCTAGACGCTCCCGATCAGTAGAGCCCTGGCCGATCTTGGAGGGGCGGTCACGGCGCGACCTTGTCATGGTCGTCAACGCACAGTCGCCGGCGCAGGCGCACTTCGGTTCCGGATCTTGTTCGTTCGATGTCGAGGGCATCGACGTAGGCCCCGATGATGTCGATCCCGCGCCCGCCGACTCCGGCGCGTGGTTGCCGCCAGTACCCGTGGTCGCGGATGCGAATCTCGACGCACCCGTTGTGCGTCGCCTCCAGGATGAAATGGGACCCCGGCGGGGTGCCGGCGTGACGGATGGCGTTGGTGGCCGCTTCGCCGCAGGCGGTCAGCAGTTCGTGGCACTCTTGGGGGCCGGCCCCCTCTTGGGCCAACCAGCGCCGGAGAATGGCCCGGAGCGGCGCCAAGACCGCCGCATCCGACGGGAGCCGGAGCTGGAGGTGCTTGCCGAGCGGCAACAGTTGCACGGCGAGGACGGCGACGTCGTCCTGTCCCGGCCGGTCCCCGAGGCCCCGCCGCACCACGTGGGCGCAGAGGGCATCCAGTCCTCGGGGGCCCTCTCGAACGGCGTCGCGCAGGTGGCCCAGACCGACCTCGAGCGGCATCGTCCGGGTTTCGACGAGGCCGTCGGTGTAGAGGAGCAGCGTCGAACCAGGGGACAGCTCGCATCGGTTCTCGGCATAGCGTGCCGTGGCTAGCGCGCCGATCGGGAGCCCCTGGATCCCTTCGACGAAGGTGGGTTCCCGCCCGGGCTCGGCGAGTAGGGGCGGGGGGTGGCCGGCGTTGGTGAAGGTGAGGACGCCCGATGCTGCATCCAGCACGCCGTAGAACATGGTCGCCATATGGTCCGCCCCGGCGTCGAGCAGCAGCCGGTTGAGGGATTCGATCACCTTCGCCGGCGATCTTCCTTCGACGGCGTAGGCCCGGGCGGCGTTGCGGACCAGTCCCATCAGGGCGGCAGCGCGTTCACCCCGGCCCACCACGTCGCCCATCGCCAATCCGACGTGGCCACCGGGCAGCTGGATGACGTCGTACCAGTCTCCCCCGACCTCGACGTCGGGGCCCCCCGGCAGGTAGAGGGCCGCCGTGCCCAGACCGGGAATCTCCGGCATCCGTTCCGGAAGGAGGCTGTGCTGGAGCGTCTCGGCCACCGTGCGCTGCCGGGCGAAGAGGCGGGCATTTTCGACGGCGATCGCCGCCCTGCGGGCCAGATCCTCGGCGAACGAGTGGTGCTCCATCGCCAGCGCCGGACTCGACGCAGGGAGCGTGACGAGGGAGAGCGTTCCCAAGACTTCCCGCCGGCCGGTGAGCGGGATCACCGTCGTCTCATCGGTGATCTGCGGTCGGCCCGATCGGATGGCGGTGGCGATCATGTCGCTCTGGTCGAGCGCCGCCACCTTCTGGCGCACTCCGGGGACGGCGACCGACGCCACGCGGCGGATCGACCCGTCGTTGTCCACCAGGTCGACGAGACAGGCACCGGCGATCTCGGGGCTGACGAGCCGGGCCAGGCCGTTCATCAGCACGTCCAACTCCAGGGAGGAGGAAAGGACTTTCGTCGCTTCGACCATCAGGCTCAGCCGAGCGCCGGCCATCTCGGACGCCAGGCGCGACTCCCGCTCGGACTCGTAGAGCTTGGCGTTCTCGATGGCGATCGTCGCCTGGATGGCGATCCCGACGGCGATCCGCTCGTCCACCTCGGTGAAACGGCCCGGTTCCGGGTGGCCGAAGAAGAGCCCGCCGAGGACCGAACCGTCGCGCGCCCGGACCGGCACCGCCAGATAGCTGCGGACGGAGGGATGGCCCTTGGGCATGCCGTGGTGGGGCGCCATCTTCCCGTACCGGGGATCGGCGGTGACATCGTGGAGGCGGACCGGCTCGTGGCCCTCGAAGGTGGGGCGGAAGATGTCGGTATTCCGGGGGAGGCCGAACTTCGAGAACGCCTCGATCGGTGCCCCGGAAAGCGTGTAGAGCATGAACGACTCACCGGCTTCGTCGGTGACGTTGTAGAAGAAGGCGCCGAAGGCCGCGCCGGTCACATCAGTCGCCTTGTCGGTGACGGTCTGGACCACCCGCTCGGTGTCCAGCTCGCTGGCCACCACCGTCCCGACCTCGTGCAGGGTCTGGGCGATCCGGCTCTCCTGGCGCAGCTGTTCCTCGGCTTGGCGGCGTTGTCCGAGCAGAGCCTCGTTCAGCCGCCAGGTCATGACGCAGACCAGCGAGAGGGCCGTGATGAACAGCGCGTGGATGGCGGCCCACCGCCACGGGCCGTTCCGGCCCGCAACGTGGTTGAAGACCGACTCCGGGGCGATCGCACCGATCAGTCCGTGGTGGACGAACACGTACGCGATGGCGGCCAGGAACGGCAGCCAGTCCTGGTACAGCGTGACGAGGGCGACCATCACGAAGAAGTGGAAATGCATCTCGATCGTGCCGCCGGAGAGATGAACCAGGATCGCGGAGGACGACAGCAGCCCGAGGCTGGCGATTACGGTGCCCGCCCGCCGACCGAGGCGTGGCGACCCCGCCGCCAGAGCGGCGGCCGGCACGACGGCTGCTTCGGCCAGCGCGTGGAGGATCGAGAATCCCCGCGCCAGGGCGAAGACGGGGATGAAGGCGGCGTGGAGCCAGAGGACG
>JAICGL010000297.1 GCA_025923175.1 Acidimicrobiia bacterium | reverse complement strand
TGATGAACGGGTGGTCGATCAGGAAGTCGGGGAACGTCGTCTTGATGACCAGTGGAAGCGCGAACGAATAGCCGATGAACGAGCCGAACGTGCCGATGTAGAGGAAGGACATCACCCAGGTCTGACGGTTCTTCAATGCTCGGATATAGGGCGCCTTTGGTGCCTTGGCGACGGTCAGGCTGTCCATGAAGAGGTAGGCGGCGGCCATCGCCAGCAGGATCACCGGAAGCCACATCAGCCCGGCGTTGGCCATGTGCACCTGGTGGACCGGCAGCTTCACCTGGGTGGCCGGTACCCCGATGATGATCGCCAGCGGCACGAGCAACTGCGCGACGGCCACCCCGAGGTTCCCGCCCGCGGCGTTGAGCCCGAGCGCAAGGCCCTTCTTCCGCTCCGGGAAGAAGAACGAGATGTTGAACATCGACGACGAGAAGTTCCCTCCGCCGAAGCCGGCGGTGGCGGCACAGAACAGCAGCACCCACAGCTGAGTGTCGTGACCCTGCCGCGCCAGCCATCCGCTCGGAACGACGATCGCCAGCAACAGGGTCGGGATGAGGAGCAGCGCAGCGCTGATCATCGTCCAGAGGCGGCCACCGAAGCGGGGAACGGCGAAGGTGTAGGGCAGCCGCAGCGCCGAACCGACCAGGTTCGGTACCGCCGTCAGCCAGAACAGCTCCGGCACCGAGAGCGTGATCCCGATATTGCCGAGGTTGATGACGACGATCGTCCAGATCACCCAGATGGCGAAGCCGAGGTGCTCGGCGAAGATCGACGCGATGAGGTTGCGATTGGCGGTCTTCCGGCCGGTGGATTCCCAGAAGGCAGCGTCCTCAGGCTCCCAGTGCTCGATCCACCCTCCTCGCAGGCCCTTGCGTTCGCCAACAAGGTCAACGGGGGGTATGGCGGTCGTCGTCATAGCACCGCACGCTACGAACACTCTGTAGAAGGGCGTTTTCGCTTCTGTTTCCGCCGCGGAAACAGTCCCTCACGGCGGCTCAGCGGCTGTTGGGAAGAATCTCGCTTTCGCGGATGCCCGGTGGAGCGCCCCTCAGCCGGAACCACTCCATCCCGAACGCCGCCTCGAACGCGGCGGCGGGCATGGCGAGGAAGAAGGAGTTCTCAGCGATCTGGCTGGCGTGGGCGGCCATGGCCCGGCGTTTCGCGTCGAGATGGGACGACACGTCGATCGCCGTCGTCAGCATCTCCTCGGGAAGGCCCATCTGGTCGTCGATGGTCTCGATATCGGGCAGCTCGCTCATGTTTCCGAAGTCGAACTCGGCGGCCCGGGCCATCAGCCGCCGGAGGTGGTCCCGGTTCATCGTCGACTCGTAGACCCGCTCGACCCCGGCCATCTCGGCCGCCCGCACCCCGACCCTGTGGACCTGGATGTGGTCGGGGTGGCCGTAGTTGCCGTGCTCGTCGTAGATGGTGAAGGCGTCAGGTCGCTCCTCGGCCAGGATGCGGGCCAGGCGGACCGCCGCTTCGTCGACCGGCGTCTGCCAGAAGCAGCTGGGATCCTGGTTCGCCTTCGTACCGATCATGCCGGAATCGCGGTAGCCCAGGATCTCCACCCGGGCGACACCGAGGATGGCAGCGGCCTCGGTCAGCTCCTTGCGCCTCCGCTCCCCCAGCGTCTCACCCGGAGCGAGGAAGCCGTCGGGCACCTCGCCCACCTCGCCGGCCGTGGCCGTGACGAGCACGACCCGGTGCCCCGCCTCGGCGGCCATCGCCATGGTGCCGCCGCAGGCGATGGCCTCGTCGTCGGGATGGGCGTGGAAGCTGACCAGGGTCGCCACAGCGCCCTCAGGTTACGTGGTGGTGAACCGTCCCACCGCAGACAGGTCGGGCAAGCGGCCGCTGACCAGGTCAACGAGCGTCACCGACTCCAGCACCGCCCGCTCATTGGCCCGGAGCACCGCCCATACGGCCCGGAGAGCATCGTTGCCGCCCCGGCGGGGCACCGGTGCATCCGCGGCATCCGGGCTCCCACCGGCGGCGTAGGGCCCTTCCACAGCCCGGATGACGTCGGCGGCGGTGATTCTCGCCGGTGCCCGGGTCAACTCGTAGCCGCCGTCGGCGCCCCGCAGGCTGGAGAGAATCCCGGCCCGGGTGAGGGCGGCCAGGATGTTGTGGAGGAAGCGAAGCGGTATGTCCTCCGCGACGGCGATCGCCTCGCTCTTCACCGGCCCAGGGCCGGCGTTGGCGAGGAACGTCGCCGCGCGGAGGGCGTATTCCGCCTTGGCGGTGAACTCCATCTAGGCCCGACCCAGACCCCAGCGGCGGCGGATGGTCCGCTCGAGGTTGGCGAACAGCAGAGAGTCGATGACGATGCCGATGACGAAGATGGCGATCATGTACGCCATCAGCAGCGGCGCGTCGGCGAGCTCCCGGGCGTAGGACAGGCCCACACCGAGCGACGGCTTCTGGGCGATGATCACGATGAGCTCGCCGGCCATCAGCGACCGCCAGGCGAAGGCCCAGCCCTGCTTGAGGCCCGCCACGAGGCCAGGGAACGCTGCCGGGAGGACGATGAACCGGTACGCCGCCAATCCCTTGGCGCCGATCACCCGGCCCGCCCGGAGCAGCACCGGCGGGATGTGGTCGACACCGGAGATCACGCCGTTGGCGATGGCCGGCGCGGCGCCAAGCACGACCACGAACGTGATCGCGGTCTCGCTGAGCTGGAACAACAGCACGGCCAACGGCAGCCATGCGATCGTCGGCATTGTCTGCAGGCCGGTGATCATCGAGCCGACCGCGGCCCGAAGGATGCGGCTCCGGGCGACCGCCAGGCCGATGGCCACGCCGATGACGACCGAGATGGCGTAGCCGATCGCCGCCCGTCGCATGGTGTTGACCGTGGCGTGGACGAGGACGTGCGAGCCGTTGGGCGTGGAGTCCCAGGCGGCGTGCCACAGCGACTTCAGCGCTGCCACCGGACCGGGAAGTGCGAACTCCGGCTTCCAGCCCGTCCACACGATGACCTGCCAGCCGAAGAAGAACAGGGCCAGCGCGGCCAGCTTCGGCCAGAGACCCTCCCAGGTCCGGGCGAAGCGGCCCTTGGCCGATTCGAACGGGATGTCGAGCGCGTCGAGGCCGGCGATCTCGGCCTCACGGTCCGTCAGGGGCTGGTGGTGTTCTTCAATATCAAGCGCCATGGCGGCGCACCTCCTGGCGGAGCCGGTCCGTGATGATGCCGGACAGGGAAGACACCTCGTTGTCGTCGAGGCGCCGGGGACGGGGGATGTCGACGCGGAACTCGTCGACCACGCGGCCGGGGCGGCTGGAGAGGACCAGTACCCGGTCACCGAGGCGGACGGCCTCGCGCACGTTGTGGGTGACGAAGACGACCGAAAGGCCGGTCTCCTGCCACACCCGCTCGAGCTCATCGTGGAGCAGGTCGCGGGTGATGGCGTCGAGAGCACCGAACGGCTCGTCCATCAACAGGACACTGGCGTTCTGGGCGAGGGCCCGGGCCAGCGCGACACGCTGCCGCATACCGCCGGAGAGCTCGTGGGGCCGCTTGCCGCCCATACCCTTGAGCCGCACCATGTGGAGCAGTTCGCTGGCCCGGTCGTGCCGCTCGGCCTTGGGGACGCCGGCCAGGCGCAGCGCCAGGTTGATGTTGCCCCGCACGGACAACCAGGGGAACAGCGCCGACTCCTGGAACATGAGCGATGTGCGGCCGTGGACGGCCACCGAGCCGGTGGCCGGCGTGTCCAGCCCGGCCAGCAGGTTGAGCAGCGTGCTCTTGCCGCAGCCCGAGGCGCCGACGAGGCAGCAGAACTCGCCGGGGGCCACCTCGAGCGAGATGCGGTCGAGGGCGAACGTGTGGCTGCCCCGGGGGCCGTACACCTTGGTCACGCCGTCGACGGTGATGGTCGGGCCGGCGAAGGTCGGGGCGGTGGGCCCGGCGGATTCGATCCGCCGGGCCGCTGTCAGACGGAGGGAACTCACGACTTCACCTCGGGCTTGCCGGCGGCCTTCAGGACCTCGTTGAGCCGGGTCAGGTCGTAGATGCCGTCGAGCTTCGTCTTGCTGTCGAGCAGGCCCACGGTCTTGGCATCCTCGGCACCCTTGCGGAGGCTCGTGGCGATCGGGTCGTAGGTGAACGTCATGTTCGGCCAGGCGGAGTCGATGAGCGCCGGAGCGATGCCCTTGCCGGTCAGCTTCTGGAGGCCCTGGTTGACCAGCGCCTTCGCCTCGGCGGGGTTGCTGTTGGCGAAGTCGACGGCGGCCACGTGGCCCTCGAGGAGCTTCTTCACTGCGTCGGGGTGCTCGCTGAGGAAGGCCGTGCGCACGATGACGTGGGTGGTGACGTACTGGCCGCCGGGCCAGAGGGTCTTCTCGTCGACGAGGACCTTGCCCTTGCCTTCCTGGATCATCCGGGTGGCCCAGGGCTCGGGAACCCAGGCGCCGTGGATGGTGCCGGTCTTGAAGGCCTCCAGCGCCTGGGCGTTCTCCTGGGGGACGATCGAGACGTCACCGCCGCCCTGGACGTCGCTCTTCAGGTTGTTGGCCTTCAGCCAGCTGCGCAGCGCCACGTCCTGCGTGTTGCCGAGCTGGGGGGTGGCGATCTTCTTGCCCTTCAGGCCGGCCGGCGAGGTGATGCTGGGGTTGACCACCAGGTAGGCACCGCCCGATGTGGCCCCGGAGATGATCCGGATGGCCTCACCGTTGCTCTTGGCGAAGGCGTTGATCGCCGGGTTGGGTCCGATGTACGTGGCGTCGATGGCCCCGTTGAAGATGGCCTCCACGGCGGCCGGGCCGGCGTTGAAGGCGCTCGTCTGCAGCGTCACGTTCGAGCCGAGCTTCTCGGCGAAGATGCCCTTCTCCACCCCGACGAGGGCCGGAGCGTGCGTGATGTTCGGGAAGTACCCGAGCCGCAGGGTCACCTGCTCGGCGCCGGTCCCGACGCTGCCGCCCTTGGCGTCCTGCTTGGAGTCCGGACCGCAGCCCGCCAGCGCAACTGCTGCCAGGAGACCAGCCACCAGACCCGTCCTCATGCGACCCTGCATCTTCATGACTGCGCCCTCCGGATTGTCTATCATCTCAATAGAGATTATGGGAACACTTGAGATTTAGACAAGCCGGCCTGATCTCCTGCCGAACGGACGCCGATTTTCGTGCCGCCGAGAGGTTCAGGACGCTCCGGATGACCTGTCCGGGTTGTACCGCAGGCGCGACAAACCGATGGCTCCGGCCCGCCGGTCCTCAGGCCTCGGTGGCGGACACCGCCGGCCTGGCGACGTGGGGGGCGAGCTCCTCTTCGTCGTTCCAGCCGGGGCCGGTGATGGGCTGCATGTCGCGGGCGTGGACGGGCTCGCCGCACTGGTCGCACACGATGCGGGGCTTGCTGCGCTCGCCGCAGCCCTTGTGGATCAACTCCATCGGAGGGGCCTCGCCGACACCGGCCCACTTGTCGCCCCACTCCATGAGCGAGACGAGGATCGGGTGCAGCTCGAGCCCCTTGTCGGTCAGGCGGTACTCGTAGCGCTCAGGCCGCTCCTGGTAGCGCCGGCGCTCCAGGATGCCGTGGCTCACCAACGTCTGGAGCCGGGCGGTGAGGACGTTGCGGGCGATGCCGAGACGGCGCTGGAAGTCCTCGAAGCGTCGGACGCCGAGGAAGGCGT
>JAICGL010000296.1 GCA_025923175.1 Acidimicrobiia bacterium | reverse complement strand
CGCCCGGTTCCAGCACGTGCTGGTCGACGAGTTCCAGGACACCAACGTCGCCCAGTGGGAGCTCGTGCGGACCCTGGCCGACGAGCACCGCAACATCATGGTGGTGGGCGACGCCGACCAGGCCATCTACCGGTTCCGGGGCGCCGACTACCGCAACCTGCTGCGCTTCGAGGAGGCCTTCCCCGACGCCTCGGTCGTGATGCTGGAGCAGAACTACCGCTCGACCCAGACGATCCTCGACGCCGCCAACGCCGTGATCGCCAACAACGCCGGGCGGCGGCCCAAGCACCTGTGGACCGACTCGATCGGCGGCGAGCTGATCAGCCGGTACCTCGGGGAGGACGAGCGTGACGAGGCCCTCTACCTGACCCGGGAGGTCCACCGGCTGGTGGAGGAGTGCCCGTACCGCTACGGGGATCTCGCCGTCTTCTACCGGACGAACGCCCAGAGCCGGGTCATCGAGGAGGTGTTCGTCCGCAGCGGCATTCCCTACCGGGTGGTGGGCGGCGTGAAGTTCTACGACCGCCGCGAGGTGAAAGACGTGCTGGCCTACCTCCGGGCGCTGGCCAACCCCGACGACGAGGTGAGTCTCAAGCGGATCGTCAACGTCCCCAAGCGGGGCGTGGGCGACACGTCGGTCGCCAAGGTCGAGGCCTACGCCACCGAGCGGAATCTGACGTTCGGCGGGGCCCTGGCCCGGGCCGTCGACTCCGGCGTGAGCGGCAAGGCCCTCGGCGGGATCCGGGCGCTGCTCGACGTGCTCGAGGAACTGGCCGACGTCTCCGAGCATGGCGTGGGGGCCACGGTCGAGGCGGTGCTGGAGCGGACCGGCTACATGGCCGAACTGGAGGCCGAGCGATCCATCGAGGCGGCCGGGCGGATCGAGAACCTCCGGGAGCTGGTCGGCGTCGCCCGGGAGTTCGACGAGGCGCTCGAGCGGGGCGACATCGTCGGGGCGGCGGCCAACTCGGTGGCGGCGGCTCTCGGGGCCGATGACGTCGCCGTAGCGGAGAACGGCGAGGTGGATGCCGCCGAAGGCGGCGGCGGCGAGACGCCTGCACCGCTGGTCGTGCCCGTCGGGATTCCCCGGATCCAGGCGTTCCTGGAGGCGCTGTCGCTCGTCACCGACATGGACGACTACGACGGCGACCAGAGCGCCGTCACGCTGATGACCCTCCACTCGGCCAAAGGCCTGGAGTTCCCCGTCGTGTTCATGACCGGGATGGAGGAGAACGTCTTCCCCCACGTCCGGTCGCTGGGCGACCCCGACCAGCTCGACGAGGAACGCCGCCTCTGTTACGTCGGCATCACCCGGGCCCGGGAGCGGCTGTACCTCTGCCACGCCTGGTGCCGCAACCTCTTCGGCTCGACGCAGTACAACCCGGCCAGCCGCTTCCTGGCCGAGATCCCCGAGCAACTGGTGCAGCTGACCGGCCGCAGGCACCCCGGCCGCGGCGCCGCCCGGGAACGCCAGCTGAGCACCGGCGTCGTCGGCGGTGGGCCGAGCCGCGGCCCGCAGACCGGCGCGGCCGGCGCCGAGAAACTGGGCCTCAAGGTCGGCGACGACGTCGCCCACGACAAGTTCGGCGAGGGCGTGATCATCGGCATCGAAGGCGAAGGCGACAAAGCCGAGGCCCTGGTCCGGTTCCGCGACGCCGGCGAAAAACGCCTGCTCCTCTCCTGGGCCCCCCTGAAGCGCCTGGCCTAACCGCCGCGCCCACACGCGTCGCCCAGCGCCTCCAACTCCGTAGAAATCGCGACCGGCAGTACGGCGAGGGGTGTTCTCGGCCGTCAATGCTTGTCGAGCGCGACCGGTCGCACCCTATGGGTGGCCCCCCGACACCAGCACCAGGCAGCCGCCAGGAAATCGCAGGCCGAGCTGCCGGCTCGGTGGCAAGAATGACCGCATGCCGGGGAACCTGCTCGACGAGGTGAGGGCGATCAGCGACCGCCAATGTGGTGCTTTCGCCGTGGGCCAGGCAACGAAGATCGGTGTCACCGAACGGCAGTTGAGAGCCTGGGCGCGATGGGAACGGATCCTCCCGACTCAAGCTCGTGGGGTGTTCCGCATACCGGGGGCGGAAACGAGTTGGCGGCAGGACCTGTGGATCGCCGTCCTCGCCGGCCCTCCGAAGACGGTGGTGTCGCATGCCAGCGCGGCGGCCCTCCGGGGCCTTGTGCCTCCACCGGCTGAGACACATGTCACAGTGCGGCGTGGTTCGAGCGGCCGGTACCGCGGTGCCGTACTGCACCACGCCACAGTGCTGGGCGCCGATCGTTGCCGGTTTGACGGGCTGCCGGTCACCGGCGTTGCCCGCACCATCGTCGATTGCGCGGCCCTCTTCGATCAGCAGGCGCTCAACGATCTCGTCGATGCCGCCATAGGCAGGAATCTCACGTCGTATCGCCGCATCACGGCCGCCTGGGAACGGGCCGGGAAGGTGCGGGGCGGTCGTCTCCTCGAGGCGGCAATCAGTCCGTTCTCGGCGAACGTCAGGCTTGGGAGTGAGAAGGAGGCGCTGGCACTGCGGCGGTTCACCGAATGGGGAGTGCCGCCGCCTGTATGTCAGTACACGATCCGTGACGCCAAAGGGCGGTTCCTGGCCAGGGTTGACTTTGGCTGGCCGGAGCGGCGGTTCGGTCTCGAGTATCTAGGGGACGAGCCGCATGCCCCTCGTTGGTGGGGGCATGACGAGCAGAGACTCCGGTCCGTGGAGGAGGCGGTCGGCTGGCGGCTGGAGCTGGCGGATCGCTACGACATGCGGCCTTCGGCTACACGCCTGCGCGACCTCTTGCTCGGAGTGTTGGGGCCCATGGCGGCCTGAAGGTTCCACCATGGGGTGCGACCGGTCGCGCTCGACGAGCCTTCACGGCCGTCGACACCCTTCCCCGTACTACCGGTCGCGCTTTGTGATGGGCGGGGTCGGAGAGGAGGGCGGTCGAAGGGTGGGACAGGTGGTGGCGGGGGCAGGTCCTCGGCAGGTCTTCGGCGGGTTGTCGGGGCGTCAGGTGGCGAGGCGGAGGATGTCGGCGTGGTCGTCGTCGTAGAGGCGGCCGATCCAGCGTTTCAGTTCAAGGCCGTCTTTGGAGACGAGGATCGAGGCGGGTTGGCCCTGGATGCCGAAGGCGTCCCAGGAGGCGAAGCCTTCTTCCCACAGCATCCGGAACGTCACGCCATGGCGGGTGACGAACTCCCGGGCCTCGGCGTAGCTGTCCTGGGTACCGAGACCGACCACGTTGAGGGCTGCTGCGTTCTCTCGAGCGAACTGCTCGAGGCCCGGGGCCTCCCGGGCGCAGTGCGGTCAGTGTGGAGCCCAGAACCAGTAGAGGGTCGGGCGGTCGGGCCGGGCCGCCGCCGCTCGGAGGTTGACGTCCGCGCCGGTGCCGACGTCCCGGAGGACGACGTCGGGGACGACGGTGCGGACCTGGCTCGTTCCGGTTCCGGCCGGTCCCGCAGTGGCCCCCGGCCCGGTGGCATCCGGTCCGGCGGTGGGCGACGTCGACGTGGGCGATGGCGAAGATGGTGCAGCCGTCTCGCTCTCTCCGCAGCCGGCGGCGAGCACGAGCATCACGCCGACAACTGACCTCCAACCGCTCAGCATCCGCTGACGGTACCCCTGGTTCGCGAGAATTGGAGGTCATGACCGAGCCGCCCGAATGCCACAAGGTCGAGTGGGCCCGCCTCGAGATCGGTGACCGGTCCTGGCGGGTGAAGCTCGAGTACGGCTGAGACGAGCAGTGGTCGGCTCTCGCCATCGGTGACACCTACATCGAGGCGGTGGGCCGAGGAGCCTCCCGTGAGGAGGTCCTCGACACGGTCGCCTGGCGCCTCACGCATTAGCCAGCTTGGAGGCCCTGCGCTTCAGGAGGATTGAGGCTGCGAAAGCGAGGGTCAGCACGAACCCGATGACCGGGGTGGCCAGCAGGCCGATCTGCATGATCACGAGCACCGCCACCGGCAGGTCCCACATCCCGACCGCGTGCTCGAGCGCATCGACATGCGAGGGAAGAGAGTCCCAAGTCGATGCGAGCAGCGTCGGCCCCTGGACAATTGTCATCACGCAAGCGGCCGCCACGAAGATCACGAGCGATCCGAGATAGCCGAACAGGAGCCGGCGGGATGCTGGTCGCAGGGCACGAAGCTCCGGCGCCGAGGGTCTCCCGGGAATCAGGCTCCGGAGGGCGGGGCGCACCCGGTCGAGGATGTCGGGGACCCCGGTCAGGTCGCTCACGAGGTAGTGGCCGTCGAGGCGCACCCATGGCATGAGCTGATCCAGGATCATGAAATGCTGGACCAACACGGCGGCGACGAGTGGCTCGTAACCGGTGACGGCAAACACGCCGGCCAGCACGACGATGAAGACGGCATTGAAGTAGACGCCGCCGAGGTCGGTGCGGAGGCGGCCGACCCGGCCCAGGCGGTAGGCGTCGGTGACGTTGGTGCAGAGCACCGGCCAGATGAGGTAGATGCCGGCGCCGATGGCTCCCGGACGAGCGCCCGAGTAGCGGCAGCCGGCAGCGTGACCGAGCTCGTGGAAGAAGGTCGAGAGCCAGCCCAGCACGAGCAGGAAGGTCAGCAGTCCCGGCTGCCGGATGACCTGGTCGAGCGCAGCTTTGACGCCGTGGACGCCGAAGAGCCATGCGTCGAAGCCGATGACGATTGCGAGGATCGCCGTCACCACCACGGGCTGGAACAACCAGCAGAGCGGTCTGGCCGCCTCGTTCACGCTCTCCGGTTGCAACAGCGTCTGTCTGAATCGCAGGCCCAGGAGACGGTCCTCGGCGGCCGGCGGTGGCGGGTCGCGATCAGCCGTCCCGGCCGCTGCCACGATCCCCGCTGGGATGAGCTTCTCCTCGACGAGGAAGCGGACGTCGTCGGCGGAGAATCGCCGGCCAATTCGCGCACTGGTCGCGACCGCGACCTCGTCGTAGTCGCGGAGATCGATCACGCCCTCGGCGACGACATGGAGAAGTCGAGACACCTGGAGAACAGCGGCGCCGCGGCGGATCAAGTACGGCGGGTTCTCCAGTCCTGAGTCCCGGTACGGTCCCAGGAGTTCCACGTCGCGTGCGAGACGGAGCCAATCGGGAGCAATTGTGAGGTCCAAAGCGACCCGATTCGAAGGAAGGACCGGAGCAGCAAGCGCCAGCCCGCTGCTCCGGTCCCGAAATGGCTCTAGAGAATCTTCAGGATCGCGAAGATGTTGAGAATGTCGACCTTGTTGCCGCGGTTGCCGCCGACGTTGATGACTCCGGTCTGCTTGTCCATCGCCTCCCGCTGGGGGAGCTCGACGATCTCCAGGTCTTCGTCCGTGAACGTGGGGGATTCCATATTCGGCACCCTTCGTGTGCGCTTCCCGGCTCGAGCCAGGAAGTATTTGTAAGCACCAGGCGACGAATTACCCAGACTCTCCCAAATGGGAAACGCTAGGCGGGGGGCGCTAGCTCCCGGACGTCGACGAAGACGCTGATCTTGCCGCTGATCTCCCGGGTGAGGACGGGGAAGCGGGCCAGGGTGGCCGGGTCGATGGGCGCTCTCGAGCACTTGTTCTCGTAGCGCTTCTCGGTGCGGTCCCACTCCACCAGGCAGTCGGCGGTGCCGCCGGGCGGGAGGACGTGGTAGGCGACGAACTGGTCGCCCTG
>JAICGL010000295.1 GCA_025923175.1 Acidimicrobiia bacterium | reverse complement strand
TGTCGAGCAGCGGATCATCGAGCTGCTCGACGATCCGGCCGTGTGCCCGCACGGCAATCCCATCCCCGGCTCGAAGCGGGCCCGGCCGCCGGAGGAATCGGAGCCCCTCGCCGAGAGTCGTCCCGGGCGGATGCGGCTCGTGCGCATCAGCGAGCTGGCCCAGAGCGACGAGGCCACCATCGCCTTCCTGGCCGAAACCGGGCTCCTGCCCGGTGCCGTCCTCGAGGTGCTCGACGGTGCGGCGCCTCCGACGCCGGGGATCTCCGTGCGCGGTGACAAGGGTGACTGCACAGTGCCGCCGTCGATGGCGGCCTTGCTCTGGGTGAAACCCGCCTGACGTCAGCGGGCTGTGGTGATGAGGTAGCCGATTCCGATCGTCCCCCACCAGGCGATCTGCGACACGACGACCGGACCGACCATTCGGCGGAGTGATTGCTGAACCCTGACGGCGTTGAGCATGAGCACCAGGAGAAGGACGAGCTTCATCCTCATGAGCGGGGAGCTCAGATCCGGGTCGAGGGCGATGCCGGTGGCCGTGAGACCGGCGAGCCCGGCGGCCATGAGCTTGTGCGCCACGCTCGTCAGCGCCAGGACCTCCCTCTGCCGCTGGCGCCCCGTCCGCCAGAGGACCAGGTAGACGTGCATCATCACCACCGCACCGAAGCCCACGGGTACGAAGATCAGGTGTAGGTAGAGGGCAGCCGACCGCATCCCGAGGTCGTCCACCGGCAGGACGGCGCTGCTGACGACGATGGCGGCCCATGCGAGGACCACGAGCAGGCAGTCCGCGGCCTGCTGCAGCGGCCACGCGCGGGATGAGGATGCCCGAACTCGTTCCCCTCGCTCCGCCAAGACGTGCATATAGAGCAACTGGTCGGGCGAAAGTGGCAAATGGTTCCCGGCTGCTTACAAAAGAAGGGCGGGGGCGGCCGCAGTGGCCGCCCCCGCCTCAAGGGGTCCTCTCGCTTGGTATCCAGTTACACCAGGTCGGCGCAGCCGATCCGGGCGTGGGCGTGCGGGTCGTTCGGGTCGTCCGGCGGCTCGTGGATCCAGATCGCCCGGGCCGTGGGACGGGCGACCCAGTCGGCGATCCCGAAGCCCCGGGCCACGCCGTTCTCGTCGGCGGTCAAGCCGGCCAACGGATCGGTCGGGTCGTCCGAAGGCCACAGCTCGTTGGGCGGTTCGGAGACACCGTTCAGGTCGTTCTTGTAGTGGGCGCTTGTGGGGTTAGTGCAGGTCCCCTCGTGCAGGTGGGCGTCGTAGGTCAGGCCGGGCTCGAGACCCGTCACGACGACCTCGACGAAGGTGCTGGTGGGGGTGCGGGCGATGGACGCCGTGCCCCGGACATCGGGCCCGGGCTCAGGCGGCTCGGGCGGCGTGGGCGATCCGGCCGGCGGCTCGAAGCCGAAGTGCCCGCAGTGGACCGCCGGGTCGATGCCCAGCCGGATCGCGTCGTCGATGACTTCTTGCGGGCACGGCGTGCCGGCGCCCAGCTCGGCCAGGGGCCGGAAGGTGCCGGTCGCCACGTCCGGCGCCCGGTCGGGGCCGTTGACCCGGATCTGCGGCGCGGGGTTCGGGTCGGACGTCGCCGCGTCATCCCAGGAGACTTCCTCGCCGTCCGAGTACACCTGGAGGGCGGGGCTCAGGTACGTACCCCCGATGCCCGGAGTGCGCATCGACGCCCTGAAGAAGTCGACGGCCTGGAAATTCGTCGAGTCAGCCCGGCGGGTCCAGGTGATCTCGCCGGCACCGACCTCACACGAGAAGTCGGCGGTCTCGTGGCACTGCTCGACCTTGAACCCGACGGGCACGTCCACCACGAGTTTGTCGGTGTGACGCGCCTCGAGTTCCTCGGGCGTGGTCGGAGCGGGCTCCACCGGCACGCGGTAGTTCACATCGGTGACTTCCAGCGTCGGGATGCCCAGGGTGACATGGGCTGATGCTTGGGCGGTGAGGGCGACGAGCGCGGCCAGCGCCGCGCCGATCACCAATTTCTTGGGTCGTCGATGCAATTCAGTCAGCTCCCCAGTAGCGAGTGTCGACGGGTCGCTCGCAGCTCCCCCTCGGAACAGACGTGGTCAGACCAATCGCCTCGAGCCTGCCGCGCTCAGCGAGCCGCTCGACCCCGGTTGCGATCACTCACAAATTCGCCACGAATGCCCTCAAACCTGCCTAATCGCCCCAAATTCTCCGAATGGGACGAAAAGGGTACGGCGGCCGTCCTCAGCCCCCGGGGCGTCAGTCGTCGTCGCTCCCGGAGCGGTCGTCGTCGCCACCGCCGTGGCCGGATCCGGAGTGGTCGTCGTCGCCACCGCCGGGGCCGCTGCTGTCGTCGTCGCCGCCCGGCCCGCTGTTGTCGTCTTCATCCCTGCCAGACCGGCCGTCGTCCAGCGTCGTCGATGTCGTGAGGCGGTCGTCGTCGAGGGTTGTCGATGTCGTGAGGCGGTCGTCGTCGAGGGTTGTCGACGTTGTGAGTCCGTCGTCGTCGAAGGTCGTGGAGGTCGTCGGGCCCGTCGGCGTCGTGGCGCCGTCCTCCAGGCGTCCGTTGTCGTCGAGAGTCGTTGTGGTCAGAACGCCGGCCGGTGCCGACGGGCCGCTAGTGGTCGCCGGGGAGATGCTGGACGCCTGCGTGACGATCACGCCGCTGGTTGCCACGCCGGCGGTGAGACCGAACGCGGCCAGAATCTTGAGGGGCAGGATCATGGGGGAGGTCTCCTTCGTCGGGTCTCGCTGACCTCCACCATCGGGGATGGCGCACCAACCCCACCCCCGGGGTTTCCTAAAGGCCGGTAAACCCGTCAGCCCCGGCCGGAGCCGCCCTCGCCGCCTTGTTCTTCCACCCGGTCCTGGGGGCCACCGTCCCACCACGCCTCGACCTGCGAGCGCCCGGAGTCGCCGTCGAAACGGACACGTACGCCTCCGCCGTCACGGTCATCGATATCTGCCCGGAAGCCCGGATTCGGGTTGGCCCACACCACCGTGACCGCACCGGATGGATCGAACCGCACCGCGGTGGACCCCCCGACGAGGTTGTAGGTGCGGACCGTGCCGCTGGCCGTGGACGGGCTCGTCGGGGCCGGAGCCGCCGGCCGAGTCGTTGCGGCGGTCGTCGTTGCAGTGGTCGCCGTCGGGCGAGGCTGGGATGCCGTGCTGCTGGTCGTTGAGTTCGACCCGGCCGGGGAACCTCCGGCTCCCGTCGGCGACGTCGTCGCCAGCCCGGTGTCGGGCGAACGACCGCCGGCCGCCGATCCGTCTCCGAGCGCCTGCCGGGCCTCGTCGGCGGTGAGCGCCCTCGGATGGTTGTCGGTGACGTTGCGGCCGACGAGACCCACTCCCTGCCAGGCGAGCAGGATGGCGATAGCGGCGGCTGCCACCCACCCGATCCCGTAGAGAGCCACCCGACGCATGGGCTGATCCTCGCATTCCGAACCTTGGCCAGACCGAAGCTGCACCGTAACGGCCGGTAAAGCCTGCTGGTCCGGGTAGCTTCGGCCTGCGTGGCGTCGGTGTTCCTCATTGAAGACGACCAGGCGATCCGGCAGTCGCTCGTCCGGGCCCTGTCCGATCAGGGCCATTCGGTGCGCGCCGTGTCCACCGCCGCCGACGCCCTGCGCGACGTCATGAGCTGGGACCCCGAGATCGTCGTTCTCGACCTCGGCCTGCCCGACATGGATGGCCGCGACGTCATCCGCATGCTCAGAGCCGTCAGCCAGGTGCCGGTCATCGTGGCCACCGCCCGCGACGACCCCGAAGAGATCGTCCGGCTCCTCGACGCCGGAGCCGACGACTATGTCGTCAAGCCCTACACGGCCGCCGAGATGGCCGCCCGCATCCGGGCGATGCTGCGACGGAGCCGGACGGAGTCCGCCCGGCCCGGCCCGCTGCGCATCGGGGGCCTGGAGATCGATCCCGTCCGCCGGGAAGCTTCCGTCGACGGCCGCCCGCTCGACCTCACCCGCCTGGAGTTCGACCTCCTGGCGTACCTGGCCGGCCGGGAAGGCGAGGTGGTGTCCCGCCGCCAGTTGCTGGCCGAGGTCTGGAAGCAGCCCTACGGCGGCGGCGACAAGACCATCGACGTCCACGTCGCCTGGCTGCGCCGCAAACTCGGGGAGAGCGCCACCGAACCTCGCTACCTCCACACCGTGCGGGGCGTCGGGGTGAAACTCGTCGATCCCACCCCATGAGACGGCGGCTGGTGGCCGTCGCCCTGGCGACGACGAGCCTCGTCGCGGTCGCCTTCGCCATCCCCCTCGCCCTCCTCGCTCGCAACGTCGCCAGCGACCGGGCGCTCACCGCCGCCGAACGGGACGTCGCCGCACTGGCGCCGGTCCTCGCCCTCACCACCGATCCCGACCTCATCGGCGCGGCCATCGCCCGAACCGACACCGGCGCCTCCGGGCGGATCACTGTCTGGACGGGCGACACCCGAGTCGGCGACCCGGCGCCCGTCGAACAGGCCCAGTACGACCTGGCCCGCCGGGAGCGGCTCTCGTTCAGTACCCGCGGCGACGCCGAGACCGCCCTGTTCCAGCCCGTCCTCACCGGGACGGGCGATGTGGCTGTGGTACGGGCCCGCGTCCCCGACGCCGAGCTCCACCGGGGCGTCCGCCCCGCCTGGGCGGCGCTCGCCGCCGTCGCCGCCGGGCTGGTGGCCGCCGCCGTGCTGATCGCCGACGCGCTCGGCCGGAGCGTGACCCGCCCCGCCAATCGGGTCGCCGCCGTCGCCCGCCGCCTCGGTCACGGTGAGCTCGACGTGCGGGCCGGTCCGGGCGGTCCACCAGAGATCGCCGACGTCGCGCAGGCCCTCAATTTCCTGGCCGATCGCATCGAGGCTCTCCTCGCCGCCGAACGGGAACGGGTCGCCGACCTGTCGCACCGGCTGCGAACGCCGCTCACCGCCCTGCGGCTCGAGGCGGAAGCGGCCGACCTCCCCGCCCTGACCGCCGGAGTCGACCGCCTCCACCAGGCAGTGACCGACCTCATCGGTGAAGCTCGCCGGCCGCTTGCCAGCACGGCGCCCACCTGCGACATCGGCGCCGTGGCCCGGGAGCGGGCCGAGTACTGGGGCGCTCTGGCCGATGAACAGGGCCGGCCGTGGGACTGTCACGTGACCCCCGGCGCCCTGATCGTCACCCTTCCCGCCAGTGAGGCAGAGGCGGCGCTCGACGCCCTTGTGACCAACGTCTTCAGCCACACCCCGGAAGGAACCTCCTACCGGGTCACTGCCGATCGGGACGGCCCCGACATCGTCGCCGCCGTGGAGGACGCCGGCCCTGGCATCGCCGACCCCGCCGTCATCGAGCGGGGCCGCAGCGGGGCGGGCTCGAGCGGCCTCGGCCTCGACATCGCCCGCCGCAGCGCCGAGGCCGCCGGCGGCCGGCTCGAGATCGGGCCGAGCCCCCTCGGCGGCGCCAGGATCGCGCTCCGGCTTCCGCCGGCCGCCGCAACAACCTGAAGGCCCGTCAGGTCAGGAGCCGCTCCGCACCGCCCTGGCCAGGACGGAGACCCGGCCGAGGATGAAGCGGGCGTGGAACTCGCGGTCCGGCTGGTCGATGCGGATCTCGTAGCCGCCGAGGTCGAGGCGGCTCTCGGTGCCGTCGGCTGAGGTGACCCGCGTGTCGGGCAGTCGCCGGATCGAGATACCGGC
>JAICGL010000294.1 GCA_025923175.1 Acidimicrobiia bacterium | reverse complement strand
CGCCCGGCCCGCTCCCCATGCCCCTCCAGCCGCTCCTCGTCGACTACGCCCTCAACCGCATCAACCGGGCGGCAGCGGCCGGAGCGCCGGGAGCGGTGCAGCTGGTCAACTACTTCGTCGGCCAGGTCGTCGGCTCACTTGACGCCGTGCGGCCCGCCCGCCAGGTCCTCCACGACATGATCGAGGAGTACGTCGACGTGGTGACTGCTCAGGCGGAGGGCTTGCGCCGCTGACGCGCCTTCGAGGCGAGGCGCTCGGCGGTGCGGGCGAAGACCTCGTCGGTGTGCCTCTCCATAGCCTCCGCCAACGCGGCGTCAGCGGCGGCCTGCGCCCTGGGCCGCATCCGCTGGATCACCCCGGCGACCCGCTCGGCGTCCGCGGCGGGCATGCCGGCATCGAAGAAGTCACGCCACAGATGGTCGCTGACGAGCGACACGCACACCTGGGCGACGTGATCCATGGTGCGGGCGATCTCGGCCGCAGCCTCGACCATGGCACGCGGCGGGAATCCCTCGTCGAGCAGTTCGAGCCCGACGTCCCAGAACCGGGGGTTGGAGATGACGACCTCGTCACCCTCGAGATGGGCCAGGCCGGTCTCCAGCGCCCGGGCCACCGCCACCTCGTCGCCGCGCAGCCACTCCCGGAACTCGGCGCCCGACAGCCGGCGCGGGTGCTCCGCCTGATAAGGAGCGGTGATGGCTTCCTCCAGGCCCAGCACCGAGCCGAGGTCGCGCCGCTCCTCCCACGCCTCGACCAGTTCCCGGATGGCAGACAACGGGTACCCCCGCTCGAGCATCCGCAGCACCAGCCGCAACCGGCGCAGGTGGTCGGGCCCGTACAGGCCGATCCGGCCTCGCCGCTCCGGCGGCGACAGAAGGCCCCGGTCCTGGTACACCCGCACATTGCGGACGGTGGTGCCCGCCTCCCGGGCCAGTTCGTCGATCGTCAACATAATTTCGGTCATTCGGGGAGCGTGACGTCTCCCGCCGCCAGGCGGGTCGCCACTTCCTCCGGGAAGATGTTGCGCACCAGATAGAGATCGCGGAACATCGGCCAGTCGGGGGCGAACTCCTTCGAGTAGCGCTCGAAATAGAGGAGCTGCTTGATGATCAGCTGCAGCTCCTTCGGCGTTCCCTGACCGCCGGACCACGAGCCCATCGTGCGGATGATCTCGGCCAGCAGCGACGCCATCGGGACCTCGCCGAGGCCGGCGTCGAACATCGGCCCGAAGATCATCTTCATGCTGGCGCCGATGTCCTCGTCGCTGCCGGCGTCGGGCGGGAAGGCTCCGACCCGCTTGTAGGCCCGGGCAACACGGCTGAAGTCGTTGTCGATGGCCGACGTCTGGAAGATGTCCCGCATGACCCCCTTCCACTCGTCGGTCAGCTCGCCCATGATTCCGAAGTCCAGATAGGCGACCCGGCCGTCGTCGAGGACCCAGATGTTCCCGGCGTGCACGTCGCCGTGGAACGGGCCGTGGACCATGCAGGCCTCCATCCAGACCTTCACGCCCCGGCGCATGTGGAGCTTGCCGTCGGAATTGCGGGCCCGGACACCGTCGAAGTCGTCGATCGGCACGCCGAAGAGCCGTTCCATGACGATGGTGTTGGGGCCGCACCAGTTCCAGTACACCTCCGGGGCGGTCACGCAGGTGTTGTCACCGAAGTGTCCGATCCGGTCCCGGAAGCGGGTCTGCCGATGGGCTTCGAGGATGAAGTTGAGTTCGTTGAAGGTCACCTTGTGGAGGTCTTCGATGGCGCCCGTCACGTTGGCGTCGCGGGCGAAGCCCGAAAACTTCGACAGGAGCTTCATCGTCCGCCACTGGATCCGGAGGTCGAGGGTCACGAGCTCCCGCAGGCCGGGTCGCTGGATCTTGACCACCGCCTGGCGCCCGTCGGGCAGCACGCAGGCATGGACCTGGGCCACCGACGCCGCAGAGAGTGGCTGCTCATCAAACGAGGCGAAGAGCTCCTCGACCGGCCGGCCGAGATCGGCCTCGATGGCCGCTTTCACGGTGCTGACGTCGAGCGGATCCACCTCACGGATGGTTCGCCGGGCGGCCTCCGACAAGACTGCCGGGCAGATGCTGGGGGAGGAGCCGAGGAGCTGGCCCAATTTGATGAACATCGGGCCGAGCTCGCAGAAGGCGTCGACGATTCCCTCCGCCGCCGCTTCCACCGGCCGTTGCTTGCGGGGATGGCGCAGCCACCGCACCAAGGCGAGGACGACGCACCGCACCACGACCAGGTTGATGTGCACCTGCCGCCGGAACTCGGCAAAGCCGTAGAGCTCCAACGGCGCCGTGCGGACGAGCAGCGCCTCGGGCGGCGGGCCGTCGGCGTAGCGGCCCCGGTACGGGGCGGGGTCGGCGGCCGAGGACATCGCCCCAGCGTACGCGGTTGCGGCGCTCAAAGTTCGGCGTCGCCCACCCAGCTCCCGTGGAAGCCGAACGGCACACGCTGGGGGAGCGCCACCGTGGCGACCGGCGAGGCGCCGAAGTCGCTGGCGTCGAGGATCACGAGATCGCTGCCGTCCCGAGCGGCGTCGTAGACGTAGGCCAGTACGTAGCCGTCGTCCTCGCCGGCGCGGTCGGAAGCAGGAACGAAGACGCCTTCCCCCGGCGTGCGGCCGGGCCCGAAGGCGTGCTCCTCGATGGCGCCCGACACCAGGTCATACTTGACCAGGGCGGTCTCCATGGCGAACCCGTCGCGGCCGGGCCGGGTGTGGACGGCGTAGCCGAAGCGGGCCGGCCGCCCGACGCGGCGTTCGTCGACCCGGGGGAACTCCACCGACCGGTCGTCGAGCGTCTCCTCCTTGACCGTGCCGGCAGCCACGTCGACGGCCCAGCGGTGCAGGGTGGTCGGCTCGAAGGCGTCCTGGAGGTCCCGCCACAGATGGGGGTACCGGGCCACGTCGATCTCGAGGTACCCGGGCCGGGGCTCGGCGGCGTTGAGGACGTGGAAGACGTAGCAGGGCTCGACGTCGAACCAGCGCACGTCGGCGTTGCTGCCGCCCCTCGGCATCACGCCGATGCGGGCGCCGTAGTCCTCGCTCCACCGGTAGGGCATCGTCTTCGCCATCAGGAGCGACGGGTCGCAGACCACCGGCAGGTCCATGAACACCACCGAGTGCTCGGTGATGGCGAAGTCGTGGATCATCGTCGGGCCGGGAACCGTGATCTCCTCGCTCTGCACGAGGTTTCCGGCCGGGTCTGCCCGGTGGTAGGTGAGCAGCGGCGGGAACACTCCGTAGCCGAAGAAGTGCAGCTCTCCGGTGACCGAGCAGCGCTTCGGGTGGGCCGTCATCGCCGTCGTGAGGCGGCCGCCGAAGTCGAACGTCCCGACGGTGTCGAGTTCTCGGGTGACCTCGGTAGGGGCACGGTTCTCCACCAGGGCCAGGATCCGCCCGCCATGGGCGACGACGTGCGTGTTGGCCACGTCCACCTCGAGGTCGAGCATCCCGTTCTCGCCGACGAGGTGCCGACCCGCTTCGAACGACGCAGTGCGCACGTAGCGGTTGCGGTACCAGGTGGCCTGTCCGCCGCGCAGTTCGACGCCGTGGAGCATTCCTTCGCCGAAGAACCAGTGGCCGGGGTCGCCGCCGGTCGGGTTGGGCCCGTTGCGGAGATAGCGGCCGGAGAGGGCATCGGGGACGGCGCCTTCCACCGGCAGGTCATATGCCGTCGCCTCGTCGCGCACCGGGGCGAAGTTGCCTTCCAGGTAGAACTTCGTCATGCGGTGACCTCCACTCGGGCCCGGACGTGCTTGTGCCACGGCGTTCCGGCGAACTGATCGCGATCCTCGGAGGCGGTCAGCTCGTTGGGCGCCACACCGACCGTGACGGGTTGGCCGTCCTCGCCGGGATAACTCAGCCCGTAGCCGTTGGGCAGGATGATGTGGCCCGGCTGCATCGCATCGGTGATCTCCACCGGTGCGATAGCCCGGCCCCGTTTCGTGACGACCGCCACGTGAGCCCCGTCCTCCACGCCGAGAGCCGCCGCGTCGGACGGGCTCATGTGCAGCGCACCGTCCCGGTCGTTCTTGCGCCAGTCGGGGTCGCGCACGATCGTGTTGGCCGAGAAGGAACGGCGCGACCCGGCGGTGAGCACGAAGGGAAACTCGGCCTCGACGGCCGGGTCGACGGCCGGCTCGGCCTCCAGGCCCGCCAGCTCCTCGAGCAGTTCGGGGATGACGAGCGCCATACGGTGGTCCGGCTTGTCGACGTACCTCCAGGCATCGTCGTAGTCGTCGACGGTGAACTCCACGCCCGACCGGCCGCCCAGGATCGCCTCGAACAGCGCCTCGCCGAGGAACGGGAGGTCTCCTTCGATGCCCGCCCGGCGGACCGCATCGGCGTTCAACATCGTGAGCCGGTGCGACAGGGCCCACAGCACCGCGGCCGCCGCCGCGCCGTCGGGCAGCGTCGGCCCGAGCACGGCGTAGAGAGCCAGCGGCCCGAAGCCGAGCTCGTCAACCGTGACGCCGACGCCGTACTTCGAGAAGTACTCGCCGGCGAAACCCAACCGGCCGCCGGCCTCGAGCGCCTCCCGCAGCGGCGCCAGCTCCTCGTCGCCCAGGTGACCCATGGCCCGGGCGATGCGCAGGTGGATCTCCGGTTCGGGCAGCGTCCCCGGCAGCGGATCGCACAACGGCGCCCGCAGGTGGAACACGTTCCGGGGGAACTCGAAGTTGAAGTAGGTGCACTCCCACTTCTCGTACTGGGAAGCGGCCGGCAGCACGTAGTCCGCCTGGGCCGCCGTCTCGGTGAAGGCCACGTCAATGACGACGGAGAATTCGAGCGAGCGGATCGCCTCCCGCATCCGCTGGCTGTCGGCCAGCGAGTGCGCCGGGTTCGTGGCCTCGACCACCATGGCCCGGAACCGCTTCGGGTGGTCGGTGAGGATCTCGTCGGGGATCACGTTGCAGGGAAGCATCCCGCAGATGACACGGCTGCCGGTCACCGGCGTGACCGGCGGCGTGTCGGGCCCCTTGAAGACCTGCTCCAGGTCGAGCAGCGTCGAGTGGACGGCCATGCCGCCCGGCTTGGCATAGCTACCGACCAGGATCCAGAGCAGCTTGTGAAGGTAGGAGTTGAGCGTCGAGTGGGGGATCTGCTCGATGCCGAGCTCCTCCAGCGTGGAGACGCTGCCGGCCGAGGCGATGCGGCGGGTGACAGTCCGGACCTGCTCCTCGGGAACGCCGGCCCGCTCGCAGAACTCGGTGATCGGCACCCGCTTCAGCTCGGTCAGGAGCTCCTCGGCGCCGGTGGTGTGCTCGGCGAGGAACGGCCGGTCGACCAGGTCCTCCTCCACCAGCACCGCCAGCATGGCGGCATAGAGGAAGGCGTCGCCCCCCGGGCGGACGGCGAGATGGTGGTCGGCGAGGGCTGCGGTCTCATTGCGGACGGGATCGACGACGATCAGCGTCCGGTCGGGGTCGTTGCTGATCGCCTTGAGGATCGTGCGGGTCCGCTGGAAGCCGTGCGACTGCCAGGCGTTCTTGCCGAGCAACAGCACGACCTCCGCGTTCTCGTAGTCGCCGGTCGAATGCGCGCCGTACAGCGACTGGTCGACGAAGAACTCGCCGCTCTTCTCCTGCGCCAGCGCCAATGATCGGAACTTCGAGCCCAGACCGGCATAGAAGGACAGCCCGTAGGAGCCGCCGAGGT